>JBCDHK010000262.1:0-5669 GCA_038750185.1 Pseudomonadota bacterium | reverse complement strand
GGCGAAGTAAACCCACACGCCAGCGCCACATTGATCACCGACATATCGGTCTGTAGCAGTAAGTTACGCGCCTTCTCCAGACGTAACTCCATGTAATAGCGCTTGGGCGAGCGATTGAGATAGCGCCGGAATAGCCGCTCCAACTGCCGGGTCGACATGTTGACCTGGCGCGCGAGTTCGGCCGGCGAGATCGGCTCCTCGGTGGTGGTCTCCATGGTCTGGATGATGGTCACCAGCTTGGGATGGCGCACGCCGATGCGCGCTGGCACCGAGAGGCGTTGCTCATCGGAGCCCGCGCGCACCTGGGTGTGGATCAGCTTGTCGGCCACCAGCGATGCGAGTTCCGGCCCCTGCTCCTGGCCGATCAGATAGAGCATGAGATCAGAGGCCGCCGTACCCCCGGCACAAGTCACCACGCTATCCTCGGCGTAATAGAGCAGGCTGGCCAGATCAATGTCGGGAAACTCCTCGGCAAAGGCCGATTGGTTTTCCCAATGGATCGTGGCGCGCTTGCCGTCGAGCAGCCCGGCCCGCGCCAGGGTATGCGCACCGGTGCAAATCCCCGACAGGCGATTGCCAAGGCGTGCCTGCTTGCGCAGCCACGTCAACACCGGACGCGCCGAGGCCAGATCGAGCCGGTCGCCGGTGCACACATGCACCATGGTGCCACGCGGCTGATCGACCAAACCGCCGTCGACGTCGAGGCGCGTGCCGTTGGAGCAAGTCACCCTTTCACCATCGCTGGAGAGCAACCGCCAGGCATAGAGCGGGCGCTGGGCGACGCGATTGGCTAGGCGCAACGGCTCGATCGCCGCGGCAAACGAGATCATCGAGAACTCGGGGCTCAGCAAAAACGCATGCGCGCGCGTCTGGCCAGGGTCAGGTGGGGCGGTACGGGTCGTTGCTGGGCGGGGCGGTTGCGGTGGGGACATGGCTGCCGCTCGGATTGGGCGATGGCGGGATGCCGGGGGACGCGGGACCGCCGGCGCTGCACGCGTTTTGGGCTGGTTTAATTTTGGATGCTGCGCACGCCCGGCAAGCGCCGTCAAGCGCGAGTTACGACGATTGGACGCATCGGCAAACCCGACCCGTCGGACCAATGGTCGCAAGCAAAATAGCGTTTTATCGCCATACGCTTGCCAGACCGCCGCCAAACGCTCTCGCGCGCGGGCTTGGCAGGGGCGCCCCAATGCCCTAGGGGAAGGCCGAAACCGCGGAGGACACCATGAATACGCCCTGGAGCCGTTCGAGCTGGCGCAACCATACTGCCCTGCAAATGCCGGTCTATGAGGATGCGGCGGCGCTCGACAGCGTCACCGACCGTCTTGGCACCTATCCGCCGCTGGTATTTGCGGGCGAGGCGCGCACGCTGAAGACGCGCCTTGGCGAAGTGGCCGAGCGCCGCGCTTTTCTGCTCCAGGGTGGCGACTGCGCTGAGGCCTTCGACCAGTTCACCGGCGACCACATCCGCGACACCTTTCGCGTCATGCTACAAATGGCGGTGGTGCTAACCTTTGCCGCGCGCGTGCCGACGGTCAAGCTCGGGCGCATGGCCGGACAGTTTGCCAAGCCGCGCTCCGCCGATACCGAGACCCAGGGCGCGACCACCCTGCCCTCCTACCGCGGCGATATCGTCAACGCGCTCGACTTCACCCCCGAAGCGCGCGTGCCCGACCCTGAGCGCATGATCCAGGCGTACATGCAGTCGGCGGCGACGCTCAATCTGCTGCGCGCCTTCGCCACCGGCGGTTTTGCCGATCTGCACCGCGTGCGCGCCTGGACGCTGGACTTCGTCTCCGGCTCACCGCAAAACGCCCAGTATCAGGCCCTGGCCGAGCGCATCTCGGGCGCCATCGACTTCATGGCCGCCTGCGGTATCACCCCCGAGACCACCGAGAGCCTGACCAGCGTCGAGTACTTCACCTCGCATGAGGCGCTGCTGCTGCCCTACGAAGAGGCGCTGACCCGCACCGATTCGACTTCCGGGATGCCGGTGGCGGGCTCGGGGCACCTGCTCTGGATCGGAGACCGCACCCGCCAACTCGACGGCGCCCATATCGAGTACTGCCGCGGTGTGCTCAATCCCATCGGCCTCAAGTGCGGCCCGTCGCTGGAGGCCGACGATCTGCTGCGCCTCATCGCACGCCTCAACCCCGCCAACGAGGCCGGGCGTCTGACGCTGATCTGCCGCACCGGCGCGGGCAAAGTGGGCGCCCATCTGCCGGGCTGGATCCGCGCCGTCGAGCGCGAGGGCTTTAAGGTGGTCTGGTGCTGCGATCCCATGCACGGCAACACGATCAAGTCCTCTGGCGGCTTCAAGACGCGCCCCTTCGACAAGGTGCTCCAGGAGGTGCGCGAGTTCTTCGCCGTGCACGCGGCTGAGGGCACCTACGGCGGCGGCGTGCATTTCGAGATGACCGGCGAGGACGTCACCGAGTGCACCGGCGGCATGTTCGAGGTGTCCGAGGCCGATCTGTCGAGCCGCTACCACACCGCCTGCGATCCGCGTCTCAATGCCAATCAGGCGCTGGAGCTGGCGTTCCTGATCGCCGAGGAGCTGGAAAAGGCCGTGCCCGAGGCCCACAAGCGTACCGCCCTCGGCTGAGCGTGGCTTGGGTTTTGGTGCTGACGGCGGCTCCTGGGCGGGGGCTGTCGGAGGCCGATATCGAGGCTGCGCGCCGCGGGGCCGAGGTCGAGAGCGAGGCGGCAGTCTCGCTCGGGCCTCAGGCGGTCGAGATCGCCTGTGCCGCGCGCCCCGCCTGTGCCGAGATCGCTGGGGTCGATGTCAACGCGGTCCCGACCGAGGGCCGCGAAAAACGCCTGCTGGTGGCCGACATGGACTCGACCATGATCGGCGTCGAGTGCATCGACGAGATCGCCGACATGGCCGGGCTCAAACCCCAGGTCGCCGCGATTACCGAGCGCGCTATGGCGGGAGCGCTGGATTTCGAGGCAGCGCTTTCTGAGCGCGTCGCCCTCCTGGCCGGGCTCGAAGAGGCGGCGTTGGCGGCGGTCTACGAGGAGCGCATCGCCCTCAACCCCGGCGCCCGCACCCTGGTGCGCACCATGGCCGCCCGCGGTGCCCACACGGCGCTGGTCTCGGGCGGCTTCACCTATTTCACCGAGCGCGTCGGCGCCGCCGCCGGTTTTGCCGAGCACCGCGCCAACCGCTTGGAGATTGCCGACGGATACCTCACCGGCCGCGTCGCCCTGCCGATCTTAGGGCGCGAAGCCAAACGTGAGGCCCTGGCCGAACTCGCAGCCGCGCGCGGCCACTCCCCCGCCGAGGCGCTGGCCATCGGGGACGGCGCCAACGACCTGGCCATGATCGAGGCGGCGGGGCTCGGCATCGCCTACCGTGCCAAACCGGCACTCGCCGACAAAGCGGATGCCCGTCTGGCCTACGCCGATCTCACCGCCGCGTTATCTCTTCAAGGCATCCACGCCGATGCCTTCGTGCGCGACTAAGGCACTCACCCGCACA
Organism: Pseudomonadota bacterium; assembly: GCA_038750185.1. Lineage (GTDB taxonomy): Bacteria > Pseudomonadota > Alphaproteobacteria > Rhodobacterales > Rhodobacteraceae > Thermohalobaculum. The sequence continues at coordinate 2,185 of JBCDHK010000262.1, read as the reverse complement.
TTCGTGAACAGAGCGCGCGCAGCACGGTGCGCGATACTATGTTATCGCTCAACGAGCCACGACAGGAGACCTGCCCCATGCGACTTCTAAAACGCCCGCGCTGGCGCATCAGCGAGGCCAAGACCACCCCCGAAGCCGTCTACCTCAACCGCCGCGCGTTGCTGGCTGGTGCGGGCGGACTGGCCGCTGCCTCGACGCTGGCGGCGGTCTCGGGCCTTGGCACGCCCCGCTCCGCTGGCGCTGCCATGCCCTTGGAGCCCTTCGATCCGATGCCACCGCGCAACCCGGCCTATGCCGATGCCGGACGCCCGATCACCGGCGAGGACATCAACACCACCTACAACAATTTTTACGAGTTCGGCTCGCACAAGCGGATTTTCGAGGCCGCTGAAGCGCTCGACACCGAGGGCTGGCAGGTGCAGGTCGATGGGCTGGTCGAGACGCCGACCACCTTCGCCGCCGCCGATCTGCTCAAGACCATGCCCATGGAAGAGCGCGTGCTGCGCCACCGCTGCGTCGAGGCTTGGGCGATGGTGGTGCCGTGGCTCGGGTTTGAGCTGTCGGCGCTTCTGGCGCGGGTTGCCCCGCTCTCCTCGGCCAAATACGTGCGATTTGAGACCTTCCTCGATCCAGGCGTTGCCCGCGGCCAGCGCCAGCACTGGTACCCCTGGCCCTACACGGAAGGGTTGACCATTGAGGAGGCCGCCAATCCGCTGAGCTTCATGGTGATGGGTGCCTATGGTAAGGTGTTGCACAAACCCTTCGGCGCGCCGATCCGGCTGCACCTGCCGTGGAAATACGGCTTCAAATCGATCAAGTCGATCACCCGGATCTCGCTGGTCGAGGAGCGCCCGGTCTCGTTCTGGGAGGAGTTACAGTCACGCGAGTATGGCTTTTGGGCCAACGTCAACCCGGAGGTCGACCACCCGCGCTGGAGCCAAGCGAGCGAGCGCATGCTCGGCACCGACGAGCGCGTGCCGACGTTGCTCTACAACGGCTACGGCGAGGAGGTCGCACATCTTTACAAGGACATGACCAGCATCGGCGACCGTCTGTGGCGTTGATATGAAGAAAGGGCGGGCAGGATATTGCCCGTCCACTTGCCGCCCATAAAAAAAGACCGGGCACAAGGCCCGGCCAGTTCAACAGGGAGGTATCACAACCTGAAACGCAGCAGTGCTGTGTCTCGTAAATAGAGATAGATCGACGATGGTGTCTTTTCAAGCACGGGAATATGGCAGTGCAGCAAAACTGCTATGCGCTCTCCGCAACCCGGCCTTCCGGCTCGCCGCGATTGAAGGCTTCGATCTCGGACAACATGAAATCGCGGAATGCGATAACCCGCTGTGACCGGCGCAACTCTTCCGGGTAGGTGAAAAACACCGGAATCGCCGGACTGCGCTCTTCTGGCAACACATTGACCAATTCGGGATAGTCGCGGGTGATGTAGTCGGGCAGAGCTGCCACGCCCAAGCCGTTGATCGCCGCCTTGAGCACACCAAAGTAGCTGTTGATCATCACATGTGCGTTACGCTGGGGGGAGATATGCGCCTTCAGCCAGTCCGCCGCTTCGTGGGGCTGGGGCGCGTCGGGGCTGTAAGAGATCAACCGGTGGTTGCTGAGATCATCGGTGGATTTGGGGGCGCCGATGCGCGCCAGATAGTCCGCCGAGGCGTAGAGCCGCATGGTCACCTGCATCAGCTTGCGCCGGATCAGATCGGCCTGCGAGGGCGCCGACATCCGGATCGCCACATCGGCCTGGCGCATGGGCAGATCGAGCACCGCCTCGGTCAGGATCAGTTGGAGCGACAGATTGGGGTGCTCGGCAAACAGCCGGTGCAGCCGCGGGGACAGCCAGAGCGTACCGAACCCCTGGGTCGCCGTGACGCGCAGATCGCCGTAGACCTCGTCCTTGCTATCGCGAATGCGCGCCGCCGCCGCATTGAGGCGCATCGACATGGCGCGGGTGGCGTCGTAGAGCAACTCGCCCTGCTCGGTCAGCAAGAGCCCCCGCGCGTGGCGGTGAAACAACGTCGCCTGGAGTTGTTCTTCGAGGCCGCGAATCTGACGGCTGATCGCCGACTGGCTCAAATGCAACTGCTCGCCGGCGTGGGTGAGACTGCCGGCATCGGCCACGGCATGAAACACCCGCAGCTTGTCCCAGTCCATGCTTTCCCCCTAAGTT
>JBCDHK010000261.1:0-5734 GCA_038750185.1 Pseudomonadota bacterium | reverse complement strand
GAGCCGCCCCAAAGCCGAAGCCCTCCGAGCCTGGATGCTCGATCAGCTCACGCAGATCCCCAGCAAGGGCGCTCTGGCCAAGGCGATGCGATACGCTCTCGGGCGCTGGCCCTCCTTCACGCTGTTCCTGGAGGACAGGCGCGTGGCGCTCGACAACAACACAGCCGAGCGCGCCATCAAGCCCCCATCAAACTTTGCGGTCATCGGGCGCAAAAATTGGATGTTTGCCGGCTCCGATGCCGGCGGCGCGACCCTGGCCGACGCCATGACGCTGATCGAAACCGCCAAGATGTCCGGCCTCAACCCAGAAGCCTACTTGGCCGACATCCTAGCCCGCCTCCCAGACCACCCAAACCGCCAGCTCGACACGCTACTGCCCTGGAATTGGAGCCCACAAGCCAGCCAACAGTACAAGGCAGCTTAAATCGGCCGATAACCTTTGGATGCCCGCTGGCTTTGGATGTTAGGGCAGCGCCACCGAAGGGCAGGGCGTGCCCACCCCTAAAACCACCGCGGGGCGGAGCATCGAACGCCGTTAGCGCGGGTGACAAAAGGCCGAGAGAGTATCGGGGGGCTCGGCAACACCGAACCCCCCAGCAGCACCTCTCAGAGTTGAGGGCGTGAGGCTTAGGCCGCAGCCTCTGCAGCCTCTTTGCGCCAGATCGGGAAGGGGTCTGGCAGCTTCGGTAGCGCCTCCGGCCCTGGGGCGCGGTGTTCAGGCACCAGGCAGGCGTCGAGACGGGCCTTGAGGGCCGGCCAATCGATGCCGACGCCGATAAAGACGATCTCCTGGCGCCGGTCGCCCCAAGGCTCCTGCCAATGGGTGGTCATGTACTCGCGCGCGCCCTCATGGTTGGGCCAGCGGTTCATGGGCACCGCAGCCCACCAAGTGCCAAGCGGCTTGATCGAGGACAGCGAGCCTGCGAGCGAAAACTCGGCCACCCAATCAGGGCGCGTGGCGATCCAGAAGTGTCCCTTGGCGCGGATCACGCCGGGCATCTGGCCATTGAGGGCAGCCAGGATCTTCTCGGGCTCGAAGGGCTGGCGGGCGCGATAGACATAGCTTGTCACGCCGTATTCCTCGGTCTCGGGCAGGTGATCGGCAAAGCCGTAGAGCTCCTTGGCCCACATCGGGTGCTCGTGGGCCTGCTCGAAATCGAAGAGCCCGGTGTCGAGGATGCGCTCTGGCGCCACGTTGGAGTGGTTGGTCTCGATGATCTCCGCATCGGCGTTGAGGCTGCGAATGATCTTGCGCGCGGCGTCGGTGCGATCTGGTCCGGCATCGTCGATCTTGTTGAGGATCACCACATCGGCAAACTCGATCTGCTCGGTGAGCAGGTTGACCAGCGTGCGCTCGTCGTCCTCGCCAAGGCTCTCGCCGCGGTCGCTCAGGAAGTCCTGGCTGGCGTAGTCCTTGAGCAGGTTCACGGCGTCGACCACGGTGACCATGGTGTCGAGGCGGGCGATATCGTCGAGGCTCTCGCCCTCAGCATCGCGAAACTCGAAGGTGGCGGCGACGGGCAGCGGCTCGGAGATACCGGTCGATTCGATCAGCAGATAATCAAAGCGCCCCTCGGCCGCCAAGCGGCGCACCTCGGCCAAAAGATCGTCGCGCAGCGTGCAACAGATGCAGCCGTTGGACATCTCCACCAGCGTCTCATCGGTGCGCGAGAGCTCGGTGTCGGCGCGCACCAGATCGGCATCGATATTGACCTCGGACATGTCGTTGACGATGACCGCGACGCGCCGGCCCTCGCGGTTATTGAGCACGCGGTTGAGGAGTGTCGTTTTGCCTGCGCCTAGAAATCCCGACAACACGGTGACGGGTAGACGTTGGTCGATTGCGGACATGCGTTCTCCATTGTGGTGGCTGAAGGTTGGAGGCTCTTCAGTAGCCGGGGATAATACGTTATAATATAACACCGGGCTGCGGGCCAAGCCATCACTTGATGGTGCTTACCCCACAGTGGCAGCGATCACGCACCAAGTTTGCGTTGCGCGCACCTCCCCCACATAGGGCTTAGCCCCACATCACAATAGTGGGGGTGAAGTGCCAGGGTGTGGTTTGGCTTTGGCAAGGGTGCGCTTGTTAGCGCTCATCTGCCAGACTGCTCATCCTTGGCAATCGGGGGCACCGGGTCATAGCCGGAGCCGCCCCAAGGGTTGCAGCGTACCAGGCGATAGAGCGTGAGCCACAAACCGCGCAAGGGGCCGTGGGTTTGCAGCGCTTCGATGGCATAGGCCGAGCAGCTTGGCTGAAATCGGCATTGGTGGCCGAGCCAAGGTGACAGGAACAGCCGGTAGGCCCGGATCGGTAGGATCAAAAGCCAGACAGCGACCGCCCTCATGCCCGCACGCGCCAACGGGTCTCCCCGCCCGCGTCCTCGACTTCGATCCCAAGGGCGCCCAGTTGGTCTCGCAGCGCATCCGCCTCGGCCCAGTCGCGCACTGCGCGTGCTTGGTTGCGCCTGGCGATCAGCGCTTCGATCTGTGTGGTGTCGGCCACTCCCGATTGCGCCCAAGCACGTGCATCTTGTTGCAAGAGGCCCAGCAAGGCCCCGGCTTGGCGCAACGCTGCCGCCAATTCCGCCCGCCGCGCTGGATCGGTGCTCGCGTTGCACTGGCTGGCAAGAGCATGCAGCGCCGACAGAGCCGCGGGCGTGTTGAGATCATCGTCGAGCGCCGCCAGGACCGGCGCCATGTCCTCCGCCACGTCCCCCGCCACGTCCTCTGTGCGCGCCGTGGCCGAGGGCTGATCGCGCAGCGCGCCATAAAGGCGATCAAGCGCTGCTTTGGCCGCGCGGGGTGTCTCCTCCGTCCAGTCCAGCGGTTGGCGGTAGTGGGCTGTCAGCAGCGCATAGCGGATCGCCTCGCCCGGCGCCTCGGCCAGCAGATCGCGGACCAAAAGCACATTGCCGAGCGACTTCGACATCTTCGCGCCAGACACCGTGACATGGCCGTTATGGACCCAGAGGCGCGCATCGGTGCCCTGTGCGATCTCGTTCTCATGGTGGGGAAAGCGCAGGTCGATCCCGCCGCCATGGATGTCGATCCCCTCGCCCAGATGCGCCCGGATCATGGCCGAGCACTCGATATGCCAGCCCGGGCGGCCAACCCCCCAAGGACTGTCCCATCCCGGCTGATCGGCGTCCGAGGGTTTCCAGAGCACGAAGTCGCGGGGATCACGCTTCCACGGCGCGACCTCGACCCGAGCCCCTGCCAGCATTTCGTCGGGGTTTGCGCCTGAGAGTTGGCCATAGGCCGGAAAGCTCGGGATGTGGTAGAGCACGTGGCCCTCGGCTGCATAGGCTTGGCCGCGCTCGATCAGCTCTTCGATCATGGCGATCATCTGCGCGATGTGATCGGTTGCGCGGGGCTCGATATCCGGCGGCGCGACGCCCAGTGCGGCGAGATCGGCATGGTAGGCCGCGGTAAAGCGGGTTGCGATGTCCTCACAACGCACGCCCTCTGCCGAGGCCGCGGTAATGATCTTGTCGTCCACATCCGTGATGTTGCGCGCATAGCTCACGCGCTCGAACTGCGCGCGCAGCACCCGTGCCAGCACGTCAAACACCACGGCTGGCCGTGCGTTGCCGATATGGGCAAAGGAGTACACCGTCGGCCCGCAGACATACATCCGCAGATGGCCGGGTTGGCGTGGCACGACGGCTTGCACCTGCCGGCCCAGGGAGTTGAACAGCTTGAGCATGGCTTAGAACGGCATCTCGGTGGCCTCAGCGGTGGCGCTGACGGCGGGTTCCTTCGCTTCTTTTGGCCGCATGCGCAACATGTTGAGACTGCTCTCCAGCTCGGCCTTTTCCATGTCGCGCGCGATGACCACCGCCCGGCTCGTCTTGTCCTTGCCGGACCAGGACGTCAGCGGGACCGGCTGCTCGAAAATATGGCGCACCCCGTGGAAGGCGAGGGGCAGCGCCTCTCCCTCGACATGCACGATGCCCTTGATGCGCAGGATGTCCTGACCTTTGAGCGTCAACAGCGTCTCCAGCCAAAGCTCGAAGACGCGGGCTGGGATGGGATCGGCCACCTCGATCGACGCGGACTGGATGCCGTGTGCGTGGTCGCGGCTGTGCCCGTGGTCGTGACTGTGCCCGTGACTATGATTGTGCCCGTGCCCGTGGTTGTGATTGTGGTCGTGATGGTCATGCCCCGCCCGATGATGCGCATCCGTACCCAGCCAGTCCGCCATGGTCTCGGGCGTCGCGCCCTTTTGCATGGCAGAAAGGCCAAACAGCGCGCCGGTCGGCACACGCCCCCGGTCTGCCGTGACCCGCCGCGCCGTGTTGTTGATCGCCTCCAGCCGGGCCTCAAACTGTGCGCGCAGCTCTGCTGAAACGAGATCGGTCTTGGTCAGGACGATCAGATCCGCCATCGCGATCTGGCGCACGGCTTCGAACTGTGTGTCGAGCGTCTGCGCCCCCGTCGCCGCATCGGCAAGGGCGACCACCCCGTCTGCGCGAAAATAGGGCGCGATGAAAGTGTCGGTGACCAAGGTGTTCAGGATCGGGCCCGGATCGGCAATGCCCGTGGTCTCGATCAGCACACGGTCGAAGTCGAGCTCGCCTCGGCGCATACGGGCAAACAGATGCACCATGGTCTTGGCCAGATCGCCGCGGATCGAGCAGCACAGACACCCGGCATTCATCAGCACGGTGTCTTCGGTGATCTCTTCGATGAGATCGTGGTCGAGCCCCACATCGCCGAACTCGTTCATGATCACGGCGATCTTGCCCACATCGGGCTGGCGCAGCAGATGGTTGAGAAGGGTCGTCTTCCCCGCACCCAGAAAGCCGGTGAGCAAGGTGACCGGGATCCGGTCATCCAGGGTATCCATCGAGGGGCCTCCCGCTTTACATTGCAACCATCATAGGCCAGATGTCGGTATGTTATAAAGTAACAAACGACAAGGGTAGCCACCATGGCAAGGGTCGAGTTTCAGGCGCGAAAATCGGTCGAACAGGTCGAAGAGGGGGCTGAGTTGGCCCCGAAGTTCGGTGCAGACGGTTTGATGCCCTGCATCACCACCGATCTGCACACGGGCGAGGTGTTGATGCTGGGCTGGATGAACGCCGAGGCGCTACGGCTGACCATCGAGACTGGTGAGGCGCATTACTTTAACCGCGCACGCCAAGCGCTTTGGCACAAGGGCGCCACCTCGGGCTTGGTGCAAAAGGTCGTCGAGGCGCGCATCGATGACGACCAAGACGCGCTCTGGCTGCGGGTCGAGGTCGCGGGGTCTGGGGCCTCTTGCCATGTAGGCTATCGGTCTTGCTTTTACCGCGCTGTGCCGGTGGGGGAGGAGGCGGGGCAATCGCTCACCTTCCTTGAGGCGGAGAAGACCTTCGATCCCAATGAGGTTTATGGCGACGCCCCCAACCCTACCCAACTCTGAGCGTTATTGGATGCCCTACCAGCCGGACGGCGCGTTCGGTGAGTGGCGTCTTCAACGCCCCCACTCAGGTACCGTCTTCTGCGCGTTTAGCAAGCTCTGCGACCGCGCGCAGTACCGCCTCACACCGCGCCGGATCTGCCGCGTCCGGGTGGGCTGGGCCAAACCGGCCCGCGTCGTTGTCAAAGTAGCGGCCAGAGGCGTCTGAGAATTCCTCTGAGAGCGCCGCGCGCATCAGGATGTCGACGCCTATCCGGATGTCGTTGCCCGAGGTGCCAAAGGCGTCGCGCACCATGTTGGTCCCCAGCAGCGAGCCGGGGTTCACTG
>JBCDHK010000260.1:0-5772 GCA_038750185.1 Pseudomonadota bacterium | reverse complement strand
GGGCGGCTATTTCCCGGTCAACCCGACCGATGCCGGCCAGGACATCCGCTCGGAGATGCTGTCGACCATGGCGCGCATGGGCATGAAGGTGGACAAGCACCACCACGAGGTCGCGTCGTGCCAGCACGAGCTGGGGCTGATCTTCGGCTCCCTCACGCATCAGGCCGACGAGCTGCAGAAGTACAAATACGTCATCCACAACGTGGCCGCGGCCTATGGCAAATCGGCGACGTTCATGCCCAAGCCCGTGGCGGGCGACAACGGCACCGGCATGCATGTGAACATGTCGATCTGGAAGGATGGCGGCCCGCTTTTCGCCGGCGACAAATATGCCGATCTGTCGGATGAGGCGCTGTTCTTCATCGGCGGTCTTCTGAAGCACGCCAAGGCGCTGAACGCCTTCACCAACCCCGCGACCAACTCCTACAAGCGCCTGATCCCGGGCTTTGAGGCGCCGGTGCTCTTGGCCTATTCGGCGCGCAACCGCTCGGCCTCGGTGCGTATTCCCTGGAGCGAGAGCCCCAAGGCCAAGCGTGTCGAGACCCGCTTCCCCGATCCGGCCGCCAACCCCTATCTCTGCTTCGCAGCCCTCCTGATGGCCGGTCTCGACGGCATCAAGAACAAGATCCATCCGGGCGAGGCAGCGGACAAAGACCTCTACGACCTGCCGCCCGAGGAGCTTGCCGGCATCCCCACCGTCTGCGGCTCGCTCCGTGAGGCGCTGGAGGCACTTGAGGCCGACCACGAGTTCCTGATCGCCGGCAACGTCTTCACCAAGGACCAGCTCGACGGCTACATGGAGCTGAAGTGGGAGGAGGTGTACAACTACGAGCACACGCCTCACCCGGTCGAGTATGCGATGTACTACTCGGTCTGAACCGAGCCACGAGAGCGAGGGGGGCTGCGGCTCCCCTTTTACGTCGCCCTCCTTTTGCATTGCCTTGCGGCGCAGTCGGGGCTACGGGAGCGACCCCAACCGATGGAGGCTGACATGCGTAAAGATCGCCACACCGACCACAGCCCGAGCTTTCGAGCCGACTTCTAAGCGCCGGCGCGGCTTCCCCTCAGAGACCCGCGTCAAACGCGGCGACCAGAGCGTGAAGGGCGGCGACGTCGAACTGGTCGAAAAACTTGGCCGCAACGATCCTTGCCCCTGCGGCTCGGGACGCCGGTTTCAAGCGGTGCTGTCTCCGCTCAGGGCGGCTCGACGGCACTGAGCGCGGCTATTTCTTCCGTCCGCGCGAGTAGTACCCTTCAGGGCTGGCGTACCATCGCGGCGAGGAGGCGCGCCTTCTCGCCGCTGTCCTCGGGGTAGCTGAGGGCCGATGAAAGGGCCTCCAGGCTCGCGATCGAGTGGGCGCTTCGAAAGCTGTCGACATGGGGGAGCAGGGCGCGCACGCCCCCGGCGCGGGCCTCGAAACCCTCCCAGCGCAACAGTGGGTTGAGCCAGATCAACCGCCGACACGAGAGCGATAGATGCTCGGCGGCCTTTCCGAGCAACGCCGGATCCTCCCGCTCCAAGCCATCTGTGATCAGTAAAACCACCGCCCCCTGGCCCAACACCCGGCGCGACCAGTCGCGGTTGAAGCGCTCAAGACAGGCACCGATGCGCGTGCCGCCTTGCCAGTCGCGTGCCTCGGCCCCCGCACGGCGCAGCGCGTCATCGGGGTCGCGGGTGCGCAGATGGCGGGTGATGTCGCTGAGCTCTGTGGCAAAGGTGAAGGCATGGACCTTGGACCAGCCCGCCCCTTTGGCATTGGCCGCGGCATGCAGAAAATGCAGCAACATCCGCGAGTAAGCCGCCATCGAGCCCGAGATGTCGCAAAGTGCCACCAAGGCAGGCCAGCGCTGGCGGCGTTTGCGGTAGGCGATGGTGCCCGGCTCTGCACCCTGGCGCAGGCTTGTCCGCATCGAGGCGCGCCAATCGGGCAGGCTGCCCCGCGCCGAAGGCTGCGTGCGGCGGGTGGCGATGGGTTTGACCGGCAAGGACAGCCGCGCGATGGCCAGCTTGGCGGCGGTGGCCTCGGCGGTGGACATCTGTTCGAAATCACGCGTGCGCAGGACTTCATCGCTGGAAAGGCTCAGCGCCGCATCGATCTCTGCGCGCTGGCCGGGCGTGCTCTTGGGCTCACTCTGCCCGAGCGCCTCGCCAGCGCGCGCCTCACCGGGCTTGGGGGGCTGGGCGGCGGTCGCCGGCAGTTGGGGTAGCAGCAACTCGGGCGCGCGCTCAAAAAGCTGTGGATCGCGCCAGAAGAGATCGAAGCAGCGCTCGAAGACGGCGCGGTGCTCGGGGCGTGCGATCAGACACGCCCGCAGTGCGTGATAGACGTCCTCGCGCCCGCCAAGCCCGCCAGCCGCTACTGCCCTGGCCGCTTGGAGGGCCTCGGCCGGGCCAACCGCCAGCCCAGCCCGGCGCAGTGCCCGGGCGAAATGCACGATGTTGGCGGCTAGAGACCCGCCGGCCGACACCTCGCTCATGCCGCGTGCTCGCCAGCCCTTCGTAGCTCTTCGAGCAGACGATGCACTTCCGAGCCGCGCAAGCGCGCGATGTCGTCCTGGTACTTCAGCAGCGCGCCCAGCGTGTCGGAGGTGGTCTCCGGATCGAGCGCCACGGCATCGAGGGCGACAAGGCAGCGCGCCCAATCGAGGGTTTCGGCCACGCCGGGGCGTTTGAACAGATCCTCCTCGCGCAGGCGCTGAACAAAGGCGACCACTTGCTCTGAGAGCTGTCGCGCCACCTCTGGTGCGCGGCTTTCCAGGATGCGCAACTCCTCGGCCAGGCTCGGGTAATCGACCCAGTGGTAGAGGCAGCGCCGCTTCAGCGCATCGTGCACTTCGCGGGTGCGGTTGGAGGTTAGGACGACGATGGGCGGGGCCGGGGCTTTGATCGTACCCAGTTCGGGGATGGTAAGCTGAAAATCCGAGAGTGCTTCGAGCAGGAAGGCCTCGAAGGGCTCGTCGGTGCGGTCGAGCTCGTCGATCAAGAGCACCGGGGGGCCGCCTTCGTGGGGCTGCATGGCATCAAGGAGCGGGCGCCGGGTCAGAAAGCGCTCGGAGAAGAGATCGGCGGCAAGGGCTGTGCGATCGGCCCGGCCTGCGGCCTCGGCCAAGCGGATCTCGATCATCTGGGCTGGGTAGTTCCACTCGTAGACTGCGGAGGCGGCGTCCAGGCCCTCATAGCATTGCAAGCGGATGAGACGGCGCCCGAGCGCGCTGGCCAGTGCCTTGGCAATCTCGGTTTTGCCCACGCCGGCCTCGCCTTCGAGAAACAGGGGCCGCCCGAGCTTTAACGCCAGATAGACCACTGTGGCCAAGCCGCGCGGCGCGACATAGCCGGTGGCGGCGAGCAGGTCTTGGGTGGCGTCGATGCTTTGGGGCAGGGGGCGCGGGCTCATGACAGTGTCCTAACCGCTCAGCCGCTCAAAGCAAGACCAGGGCCGCAAGCCCCAAGAACGCGAAAAACCCGACCACATCGGTGACCGTGGTGACGAAGGTGCCCGAGGCCAACGCCGGATCGGCGCCCACCTTATCGAGGCCGATGGGGATCAGGATGCCCGCCAGCCCCGCCACGCCCAGATTGACCACCATGGCCACCGCGATCACCCAGCCAAGCGTGATATCGGCAAACCAGCCCCAGGCGATCAGGCCCATCACCACGGCAAACAGCACGCCGTTTAGCAGCCCCACCCCCAACTCGCGCACCACGATGCGGCCCATGTTGGCTGCAGTCAGATCGCGGGTGGCGAGCGCGCGCACGGCCACGGTCAGCGTCTGGGTGCCGGCATTGCCGCCCATGGAGGCGACGATGGGCATGAGCACGGCCAGCGCGACCACCTCGGTGATGACGTCGTCAAAGAGCGCGATTACCAGCGAGGCGATGATCGCCGTCAGCAGATTGACGCCGAGCCAGGGAAAGCGCTGGCGCGTGACTGCCATCAGTCCCTCGGAGATCTCCTCGTCACCCACACCGCCGAGGCGTTTGATGTCCTCTTCGGCCTCCTGGTCGAGGGCCACCATGGCGTCGTCAATGGTGATGACGCCGACGCAGCGCCCGTCGTCATCGATCACCGGGCAGGAGACCAGGTGGTACTGGTTGAAGGCGTAGGCCACGTCCTCCTGTTTATCGAGGACGCTGAGGGTGCGGAAATCCTCGTCCATGAGCGAGGACAACACCACCGGGCGCGGCGCACCCAGGATCGAGGACAATGCCACCTTGCCGACCGGGCGCATGGCCGGATCGACCACGATGATGTCGTAGAACTGCGCGGGCAGGTCCTCAGAGGCGCGCAGGGCATCGATCATTTGGCCTACGGTCCAGAACGCTGGCGCGCGGACGAACTCGGACTGCATCAGGCGCCCGGCAGAGTACTCCGGATAGGTGAGCGAGCGCGAGACGGCGACACGATCGACCGGGTCGAGCGCCTCCAGCACCGCCTCCTGGTCGCCCTCGTCCAGGTCTTCGAGCAGGTAGACGACGTCGTCACTGTCTAATTCGCGCGCGGCTTGGGCGACGCGTTCGGGGCCCAGCTCGGCCAGCACCTGATCGCGGGTGCTCTCCTCCAGCTCGACGACGAAGTCCTGATCGAGATCGTCCCAACTGAGATCGAGGAAGGCACGGCGCAGCCCGGCGGGCATCTGTTCGATGAGATCGGCCAGATCGGCGACATGGAGATCGGCGACCAGCGCCGCTGCCTCAGCGCGCGCGTTGGCCTCGACCGCCTCGCGCAGGCGCGTACTCAGGCCCTCAGGCAGGGCGTAGTCATCGGGCTCGGGACGCGGGGTGGCGGCGGACTGGGCCATGGCGCTCTCCATCGGCTGGTACGGCGGCAGCCCTGGATAGCGCGGTGGGGGTTACGGTAAAACGTCCAACACGGTGAAAAATGCAGGATTTTCTTTGTATCAGGGCTTGAGCCCGGCGAGAGCGCGCTCGATCTCGTCCTTGAGGGAGACGCGCTCTTCGGGGCTGAGAAACGCGCCTAGTTCGATCTCGCGCCCGCCGCCCTTCAGGGTCAGGTATTGCTCGATGCGCGCGTCCTCATGGAGCCTGAGGCGCACCCAATAGGGGATGGCCTGCCAGCGCAACACGCGCCCGTCCGGTTCGCGGCGCTCGACGCGGATTTCGTCGCGCCAGAGGGTGAGTTCTTCGGTCAAGCGACCGTCTGCGTCATTGCGGGCAAAGCCGAGCCAGAGCAAGCCCAACGCGCCCAGTTCGAAGGGAAGCAGACCCCAGAACACCGGCGTGCCAAGGGCGGGGACGAGGGGGATGGCCAGGCCCACCGCCATGATCGCCAACACCATGTGCTTGCCCCGGCGCGAGAGCGAGCGGTTGGGCCAGAGCGTAACGCGGTAGAGCGCGGGGTCGGTGCGCTCTGGCCAGTCGATCCAGGCGGAGGCGCAAGCGGCCGGAGCATCAGCCCCGGCCGCGGTATCGTCAGAACCAGCCATGCGTGCCTGCGCCTAATGGGCTGGTTGCTTGTCCCACATCTCGCGCGTGGGCAGCTGCTCGAAGGTGTGCTCTGGCGGCGGGTTGGGCAGGGTCCACTCCAGCGTGGCCAACTCGTCGTTCCAGTAGTTGGGCTCTTCGACCTTGCGCCCGTAGAGCAGCGTCCAGAACACCAGCCCGATGAAGAAGATGAACGACACGCCCGAGAGCAGCGCCCCGTAGGTCGAGATCTCATTCCAGAAGGCAAAGGCCTCGGGGTAGTCGATGTAGCGGCGCGGCATGCCCTGACGGCCCAGGAAGTGCTGGGGGAAGAAGGTGATGTTGGCGCC
>JBCDHK010000259.1:0-5779 GCA_038750185.1 Pseudomonadota bacterium | reverse complement strand
CGGGCATCGTGGCCGCGCGCCGCCCGGGCGACACGATCATCACCGGCCACCGCTGTCACGGCTTCCTGCTGGCCTGTGGCATCGAGCCCGAACCGGTGATGGCCGAGCTTCTCGGGCGCGAGAGCGGTATCTCGGGTGGGCTGGCAGGCTCCATGCATCTGATGGCGCCCGAGGTGGGCTTTTACGGCGGCCATGCCGTGCCCGGTGCCCAGGTCGGCTTGGGGCTGGGGCTGGCTTTTGCCGCGCAGAAGCGGGGCCAGGGCGAGGCCACCATCCTCTGCTACGGCGATGCGCTGGCGCGGCGCGGTGGGCTTGGCGAGTACTATGCCCTGGCCGCAGCGTGGCGGCTGCCGGCGGTCTTTGTGATCGAGAACAACGCGTTCAATACCGCAGAGGCGCTGGATCGCCTGGACGACGACGCCTTGCGCACGCCCGCGCTTGCTCAGCACATCCCGGCAGAGGCGGTCGATGGCATGGACGTCGAGGCCGTGACCGAGGCGACTACCCACGCGCTCGCCCATGTGCGTGCGGGCCAGGGCCCGTTTCTCCTGGAGATGCGCAGCTTTCGCTACCGCGGCCACCACGCCCTATCCGCCGCTGAAAGCGCGCGCCACCGCGACGCGGCAGCCCAAGTGCGGCGCACGCGTGACCCGCTGGAGCGTCTGCGCCAACGCCTCCTCCAGGCCGACCCCGACCACGCCACCGCCTTGGCCGCCCTTGAGCGCAGCGTCAAAGCCCGCATTGCCGCCGCTGCCGCCGCCGCACGTACCGCGCCTGAGCCAGCCCCGGAGACGCTCCACACCCATGTCCTGGCGCCACAGCCACAGCATTCTCCCGAGACCGCGCCGGTCAGTGCCTGAGCCATGGCTGTCGAGATCCGCCTACCCGCCCTCCTGCCCGGCATGACCCAAGCCCGCCTGGTGCGCTGGCATGTGGGCGAGGGCAGCGAGATTGCCTTTGGCGACGTGCTGGCCGAGATCGACACCGGGCGCGCGCATCTGGAGATCGAGGCCACCGAGGCCGGCGTGATCGAGCGCCTGCTGGTTGCCCCCGGTGAGACGACGCTGCCCGTCCACACCCCCATCGCCCTGCTCGGCAGCAATGCCCCCGAGGCCCGGCCTGCGCCACTGCCCACCCACCGCGAAGTGCTCAACCGCGCGCTGGCCGAAGAGATGCGCCGCGATCCACAGGTGGTGGTGTTCGGCACGGCAGTGGGCGAGAGGGGCGGCCACTTCGGCATCACCGAGGGACTGCTGGGCGAGTTCGGCCCCGAGCGCGTGGTCGAGGGCGCCTCCGAGACCGCGTTGATCGCTCTGGCGGTTGGGGCGGGGCTTGCGGGGATGCGCCCGGTGGTCGAGGTACGCTCGCTGGGCTTGGCGCTATCGGCGCTCGAACCGGTGATCCAGACCGCAGCCAAGACGCGCTTTCTCTCGGGCGGGCGGCTTGACTGCCCCATCGTGTTGCGTGGGCCCGATGGCGGCGGGCCGCGCAGCGCCGCCCAGCATGGCCAGAGCGTGGCGGCGTGGCTTGCCTCGGTGCCCGGGCTCAAGCTGGCCGCACCTTGTGCGGGCGAGGACGCGGGCGGGCTGTTGCGCGCGGCGATCCGCGATCCCGATCCGGTTGTCCTCATCGAGCACGAGACGCTCTACGCAACACCCTGCACGGCACCGCCCACCA
Source organism: Pseudomonadota bacterium (assembly GCA_038750185.1). Taxonomy (GTDB): domain Bacteria; phylum Pseudomonadota; class Alphaproteobacteria; order Rhodobacterales; family Rhodobacteraceae; genus Thermohalobaculum. Next base: position 4,102 of record JBCDHK010000259.1, on the reverse strand, counting down.
GCGAGCCGCTGGCCCTTGGACAGGCGCATCTAAAGCGGCCAGGCGAGACCATTACACTTGCCAGCTACGGCATTGGCACCAGGGTCGCGCTGGAGGCGGCTGCACGACTGGCACGTGAGGGCATCGAGGCCGAGGTGCTGGATCTGCGCAGCCTGGCCCCACTCGACAGCGCGCCTGTGGCTGGTTCGGTGCGCAAAACCGGACGGTGTGTGGTGATCGAGCCCGGCCCTGGTGGCATCGGGGCGCACCTCGCTGCTGCGCTGATGGCCGAGGTATTCGATGCCTTGAAGGCCCCGATCCTGGTCTGTGGTGATGCGGCCACGCCGGTGCCCTATGCCGAAGCGCTCGAACGCCGCGCGCGGATCGATGCCGAGACGGTGGCCGCCACCGCGCAGCGGCTGTGCGCGCGCGACCACCAGACCGAAAGCGTTGAGAAACCCGCCCCCGGGATCGGCACGGCGTCTACTCTGGTGCTGCGCACAACTGTCGATCTTGCCCTGCTCTGTGCGTGGTGTGAGGGCGCCAGCGCACCGCCTTCGCTGGCGGCTTGTGTGCAGCGCGCAGTCGAGCAAGGGGCGCCCGATGTGGCGGTGCGCGTGCTGGAGAGCGATGGCGTGGTGAGTTTTGATGGCGCCCTCGGGGCCGGGGGCGCGGCTGCCCTGGCCATCGTCGTGCCGAAAACACCAGCGCCCGGACAATCCGCAGCACTTTCGCTGACGGCCGATCCAGCCAGTCTCGACCCTGAGGCCGGAGCCGCCATTCTCCAGCGCATTACCGCCCTGCTCCAAGACCCTCAGCGCCTACTCGGGTGAGGCTCGGCGGGCGGCGCTGTCTCGCGAGGGCGCCAGCGCTGCCAGCACCGTCCCCAACCGGTCGATCTCAGGGCTGAGCGGCCTCGCAAACCCCTGCCCCACAGCGCCGGTACGTCCCAGGCCCTCGGATACGGTCTCGCCAAGCAATCGCTCGCAGTGCAGAGCGCGTGCGCCCAACAACGCGCCGATGCGCGCCTTGGCGTCGGTCTCGGAGGCCACAAGCCGCGCCTCAACCGGTGGCGTGCGCAGGCCCAGGATCCAGCGCTGTTGGTCGGGGGGCAGAAGCGGTGAAGACCGGGGGGCGAGCGTGTCGAGGGTGTGCAAGAAGCGCTCCACCCCTAGCACCCCAAGCGGATCCAAGCGGGCCGGGATCAGCAACTGGCTCGCCACGCAGAGCCCGCCGATTAGGCCAAGCCCCAAGCGCGGCGGCGTGTCGAGCAAGATGCGGTCGTAGCGCGCTTGCACCTGCGGATCGAACAGCAACGCCCGCAAGCGATAGCGCACATCGTCCTCAATGGTCCCCAGCAACCAGCCCAGTCCAAGCCGGGTCTCGGCAGCCTCGACACCAGGCCCGGCGTCGATCAATGCCGACCCCGTCTGCGCACCAGGCAGCGCCAGGGCCTCGGGCCAGTGACCCTGCAAGAGCGCCAGCGCACCGGGCTCACGCGGTGCGGCCCCCTCACCCAGTGTGAGCAGGCCAAGCCCACCCAGATACGTCAGATCGATCAGCAGCACGCGCTCACCCCGGGCATCGAACCACGCGCCGAGCCGGGCGGTAAGCATTGTCTTGGCTGTGCCTTCGAGACCAGCCAGCGCCAGGATCGGGATGCCCTCGCCCTGCCCCCGCACCTCCTCGGTCGCATGCACAGCCGTTGGGCGCCCCCAGAGCGGCGCATCGCCCGCGGTACTTTCGAGCAGGTGCGAGAGGGTCGAGAGGGTGTCGCTCTGGGCACGCTCGGCGTGCTGGAGGCGCGCCTCTGCCGCATCGAGCGCCAGCGCAAGATCGCTCAGCTGACGATCCTTGCGCGCGATCTGAGAGAGCAGCAGCGCAATCGTCCCTGCAACCGCCAACACCAAACCCGCGAGAAAAGCCACGACGAGGGCAACGGCCACCGGCTCGGACACCGCTCCTGCGAAGATCGTCGGCACTGGCTGGCCTCACGACGTGGCTGGGAGTTTGAGGGCTCTATCGGCGGGCGCCGGCGACGCCCCCCAAAGTACTCTGGCGGCGGGCCAGACGCTCGGCCATGGCGCGTGCGGCTGGGTCGCGGCGCAACACCGCCAGCGCCACCATCACCATGGCGACCACGCTGTGCAGATCGGTGCTGCCGCGGCTGCGCAGGCGGATCAGTTGGTCGAGGCCGGTCAGTATCTGGTGCGCGAGAAAGGCTGCTGGCGTGCGCGCGGGCGCTTGGCGGTCGAGGTGGAGCAGCCCGCTAGTATCGAGCAGATCGAGCAGGCGAGGCACGTCGGGGCTGTCGAGGACGATTGATCTGGTCTCGGCACGCACCAGCACGCGCGCAACTCCGGGGACGGCAGCGAGGCGATCGGCCAAGCGTTCCAACTCGCTCGGCGAGAGGGCGTCGACCAGCTTGAGGCGCACGCGCGCCGATGTCAGATGCGCCACCTGCGCCCCTGGCACGCTTGGCGGGGGCGCTGTACCAGCCAGATATCCCGGTACGAGCGCTGCCTCGCTGGGCGGGGCAGGTTCGGGGGGCAGCAGTTCGGCACTGACCTCGGCCAGGACATCTTCGGCTTGCTCAGCAGCCTCGGCCAAAGCGCGGCGCAGCGCGGTGCGCAACTGGGTTTGAAGCGGCAGGTCGGCGCCGCGGCGGCGCAGTTCGGCCCAAGCCGCATCACTGGCGCTGGCGGCAAGATCGAGACCGTTGCGCACACCTCGCGCCGTAACAGCGGCAACGCCTGGGACGAGCATGGCCGCGCCCATCGCCGCAGCAGAGCCGAGCAGAAATCCCCGCGCCAGCATGCGCGCTCCTCCCTCGTTGGTGTCCTAGCCCAGCATGGCGCGCCAGGGCTACAGGATCAACAGGAAGAGATGGAGCGGGCGATCGGGATCGAACCGACGACATTCAGCTTGGGAAGCTGACGTTCTACCACTGAACTACGCCCGCAGCGGTGTTAGCATACGACCTCGCGGCGCCCACGGCAAGCCGGGTGCCACGAGGCGGATGGGCGCATTCAGGGCAGGCGCGCGCCCGGTGTCGAGAGCGACAGGGCGATCTCGGCGTCGTCCATCTCGGCCTCGATGCCCTCGAAGAGCGGCGTCGAGAGATAGCGCTCGCCGGTGTCGGGGAGCATGCACAGGATCGTCGAGCCCGGCTCGGCACGCTCGGCGATCTGGGCGGCGATGGCCATGGTCGAGCCACCCGAGATGCCGGTGAAGATGCCCTCCTCACGCGCCAGGCGCTTGGACCAGTGGATGCCGTCGGCGCCTTTGACCGGGATCAGCTCGTCGTAGAGGGCGTTGTCGATGGCTTCTTGGAGCACGTAGGGAATGAAATCCGGTGTCCAGCCCTGGATCGGGTGCGGCTCGAAGGCGGGGTGGGAGTGCGCGGGCGCGTTGTCCTCGCTGCGGCCTTGGGGCTGGCCAGAGCCGATCAACTGAGCCTGTTCGGGCTCGGAGAGGATGATTTTTGTCTCGGGGCGCTCACGGCGAAGGACACGCCCCACGCCCGTCACCGTGCCGCCAGTGCCATAGCCCGTCACCCAATAGTCGAGACGCTCGCCCTTGAAATCGGCCAGAATCTCGCGCGCGGTGGTGTTTTCGTGGATCTCGGCATTGGCCACGGTCTCGAACTGCGAGGCCAGGAACCAGCCGTTCTCGGCGGCCAACTCGCGCGCCTTTTGCACCATGCCGAAACCTTTGAGGGCTTTAGGGGTCAGCACCACTTTGGCGCCGAGAAAGCGCATCAGCTTGCGCCGCTCGATAGAAAAGCTCTCGGCCATGGTGATGACCAGCGGGTAGCCTTTCGCCGCACAGGCCATGGCCAGGCCGATGCCGGTGTTGCCCGAGGTGGCCTCGACCACGGTCTGGCCGGGCTTGAGGGCACCGGTGCGCTCGGCGTGCTCCAGGATTGCTGTGGCGAGGCGGTCCTTGACCGAGGCGGCGGGGTTGAAGAACTCGGCCTTGACGTAGAGGTTGACGTGGCTTGGCGCGATGCGGTTGAGGCGGATGGCGGGGGTGTCGCCCACCGTGTCGAGCACGCTGTCGTAGCGCTGGCCGCGGCCCTCGGTTTGGCGGGGGGTTTGGCGGACTTGGGTGTGCGTCGGGG
>JBCDHK010000258.1:0-5791 GCA_038750185.1 Pseudomonadota bacterium | reverse complement strand
GCGTGTCTCCGCCGTAGACGGCATCGGCCTGGCTCGATTATCATCGCCCGTATGGAGGGGTGGCAGAGCGGTCAAATGCAGCGGACTGTAAATCCGCCCCGGTAACGGTACGCTGGTTCGAATCCAGCCCCCTCCACCACCCCCAATCGTTAACCCTTGATAATAAGTCATTTTTTCGTCCTATCGGGAACGCGCTTTGGGAACGTTCCTGCGTTCGTTCGCTGTTCTTCCCCCATCGCGCCGCGGATCATCGCTCGTCTCGACGCCGCGCGGGTGTAGCGAATTACCTCCTTGAGTGTCGTGTGACCGGTCCAGGCGCCGATCTGCCCTTCGCTCCATCCAAGCTCAGCAAGCGCCGTGGCGCGCGCCTTGCGCAGGCCGTGCAGCGTGCAGCGCGCATCGAGGCCGGCAGCCTCACGTGCTTGGCTGAACCAGTTGCCAGCGGCCTTGACGGAACGGGCCTTGCCGGCGCGCGTCTCCAGGAACAACAGCCGCCCGTGAGAATGAGCCAGGGCGGCGTCGAGGTGCGCCCAGTCCTCTTGCAGATCGGGGCTGATCAGTTCGGCCATGAACGGCACCGAAACTGGCGCCTCGGTCTTGGTCTGCGTGTAGCTCAACCAGCCGTCCGCACCGACATGCTGCCAGCCGAGCAAGCACAGATCGGAGCGCCGCGCACCAGTCCAGTAGGCCAGCTCCAGGGCAAGGCGCTGCTGCGTCTCATAGGGCCAGTGCGCGCGAAACTGCGCAATCTCCTCCAACGTCCAGGTGTGGTGGCCTTCGGTCGTCTGCGGTGCCGCCCTCACCCCATCGGCTGGGTTGCGATCGATAAGCTCCATCCGGATTGCGTGCGCGAGGAGTGACCGCCAAGCGAACAGACGGTTGCGCCCCGCCCCAGATGTCAGGCGGTCCACATCGTGCCGGATCATCTGGGTTGTGATGGCGGCGATCTTGGCACGCCCGCCAGCGCCCTCGCCCTGTGCTGCCAAGCGCTCGAACTCCCGGTTCTGCACCTCCTGCGTCGAGGGCTTAAGCGAGCGGAACTTGGCGCTCGCCCGGTAGTCCATCAGCACCGCGGACAAGGTGCCGTTGCGGGGCACGATAACCGAGCGCGGCGCCTCGCGCACAGCGTCGAGATAGGCCGCGATGAACTCCGGGTGGTTCTCCGGCAGGCTGGGCAGACGCACCGGCTTGCGCCCGGGCTGGCAGACATAGACCCTGAACGAGCCGTCGCGGTTGCGCCGGTGTTTGATCCATCTCAGTCTCATCCGAATGCCTTCTTGGCGTCGTCGCATGTTTCGCTCCCCTCCGTTGGCGCCACCCCTTTGGGCGACTCGAAGGGAAGATTATTGAGGAAGTCATCCAGATCGGCGCGCTCATAGAGCCGGCGCGACCCGTAGACGCGGCGGGGGATGCCAAGAGAGCGCAGCGTTGTCGGGGACAGGCCGATGTACTTCGCGGCGTCAGCCTCGCCCATCGCGCGAGGCAGGAAGCTAGCAGACTGCGCCATGCCCTTGTCTTTCCTCTAGTTGAGTGGGTCGGGTATTACGCGTCCCGCCGCTCCTTGCCGCGCCTCGCCTTGCCGGGCCTCGCCAAGCCAAGCCAAGCCAAGCCCCACCGTGCCCCTTGCCTCGCCATGCCGAGCCATGCCTTGCCCTGCCGTGCCGAGCCCCGCCCGACCCTGCCACGCAAGCCGAGAAGTCTGGCTCAGACCGCCTCAACAGCAGCCTCAAAACGCCCGAAGGTCCCGCTGGATTTGGGCGAACTCGGGCGCCAATCTCCAATTCCGATCAAGCTGCCAGCCTGCCGAAAAACTGTATCAAGAATGGGCTGCGTCAGGCCGCTTACCTGTTCATCGAAAACCGTGATCGAGCCGATTGCGGTCCAGTTTCTGAACATCGGACGCACACGCACATGCTTGGCTTGGCCAACCTTGGCGCGTTTAACAAGCAATTCAAAGCCCATGGCCTCGGCAGCCTCAATGTGATTAGAGAAATCAAGATTGCCAATTAGTGGGTTCAGCAAGTCTATTGGAACCTGATCCTCACCGACCAAAAGGTCAAAGCCAACACCATCAACCAACAAACCACTCTGCGAGCGCTTGGCGTAGGTTTCACTACCCTTGCCTGTGCTGACCTTTTTCGCGGCATCTCGAATTAAAGTCATGATGTTGTCGGCTGGCACGGAGATATGCTTGCCATCGTGATAGGTGTAGCCAATCCAAATCCAAGGCGGGCTGCGATCATCGCCGCGAACAGAATGCTCCTTGTTTGCGGGGTCTCGCTGCCACGCGGCTATCTTCTCAGAGAAAGCCAGATTGTCATTGTGCATGATTAGCGGGGAGCTACCTGATAGTTTTACTCTGTACTGTTTCACTTTGTTTCCCCCAGACTTGGCAGGTTGCCATCGCCTTTGATTTGATTGGCACAGATGATTGCTGCGCTGCGCCTTTGCAGGATCAACAGGCGGTGCTTCTCTTCGCTGCTCAGGGTGGCCATATCAACCGTGGCCGATACCTTGGCGGCGCGCCGAGCCGCACGTGCAGCCGTCGCCAGTTTGGCGTGCGACAGATCCAGTTTGCCGGTGTTGTCCAGCACCTCGAAACCGACACCATGGCGACAGCCGAGCACAACCCGACCAGTCTCTTGCTCAACCAGCATTCGCCATCGGCGCGTGACAGACCAAAACCGGCGGGAATTCGGATCAATGCGCAATACCGCGGCGACGTCCGAATACCTGATCAAATCGCCAGGCGTCAGACTGCTGTCTGGCCAGCGCTCACGGAGCGCGATGATGTCAGGGGCCGTCGGGACACCACCGAAGAAAGCGCGGCCCTCGGTCATGCGCCAGCCTCCGCGAATAGATCGTGTTGCGAGGCTTCGGCCTCGCTCAGAAAGCCCGCGGCTTGGCGTGCATACTCGGGCTTCAGTTCCACCCCTAGATACTTGCGTCCCATCTTGACGGCGCAGTACCCGGTGGAGCCGATGCCGTTGAACGGGTCCAGGACCACATCGCCCTGGTTGGTGTAGAGCGTCAGGCAGCGGTCAATCACGTCGAGCTGGAGCGGGCAGATGTGGCGCTCGTCGCGCTCGCCCTTGGCTTGGCGCCCGTTGAGCACGTGCGACTGGCGCACGCTCCACCACACGGGCGAGGCCATTTCCTGCCAGACGTGGCGCTCGCCCTGCTGAGCGTGCTGACGACTGACGGGCAGCGTCTCGGGCGTGTGGCGGATCGGATCTGGGTTTTCACCGGGGGCGCGAAAGAACAGCACGTAGTCCGGCATGCCTACTCGGTTCATGGCGCTGTCCTTCTGGATTTGCTTGTAGAGCAAGCCCAGCGCCTTGGTGCGCTGCATCTCGACAACCGGGTCTTTCCAGACGGTGCAGCGCGCGTGGTAGATCCAGCCAGCCGCTTGGTGCGCCCTGATCAGATCGCCGCCGAAGTCGTGCAGTCCGATGAAGCCGTCGCGGGCCTTGCGCGTGGGCAGGTCGGTGCAATGCACACAAGCGAGGCGGCCCGGCTTCATCGCGCGCAGCAAGCCCGCGGCGAAGAAACCGTAGTGCTCCATGAACTCGTCATGCGAGGCGCAGTTGCCCATATCGCGCTCGCTGTCCGAGTAGACGAACAGATCGGAGAACGGTGGCGAGAAGATCGCGCAGTCCACCGAGTGCTCGGGCAAGCCGGCCAGCACCTCGATGGTATCGGCGTTGTAGATCGCCCATCTCTTGCCCTCGAATTCAGGCCGCATGGCTGTCCTCGCTCTGCATGAATGCCGGAAGGGTGACGTCGGATGTGCGCTCATAGGCGCGACGCTCGGCGCCCTGCTCGACGCCGCGCATGGCCTCAGCCATGAAGGCCTTCAGCCGCGTGTGATCGTCGGCCTTGCGGCGAACGTTGGCCCACATGGTCTGCTCGGTATCGGGCAGCACGACATGAACCGTCACCGGCCTTGTCTGGCCGAAGCGGTGGAAGCGGCGCACCGCCTGATAGTGCTGTTCGTAGGAGTGCGAGAGGCTGGCGAACACCGTGGTGTTGCAGTGCTGCATGTTGAGGCCGAAGCCGGCGACTTTAGGCTTGGTCACCAGCACACGCGACCGACCGGCTAGGAATGCCTCCAGGCGGCTTTCCTTGACCTCCGGCTTGTCGCTGCCGCCGATCTGAGCGGCGCCGCGGATCGCGCGTGCGAGTGCGGCGCTTTCGCTGTTGGTCTCGCACCAGACGACAACGGGCTCGTCCGTGGCGTTGGCGATCTCGGCAGCCTTGGCCACGCGATCCGCCTCGGTGAGGCGCTTGTCCCGATGGATCGAAGTTGCCGAGCTGCTCGGCAGACGAAACAACATGCCCTCCGGCGCATCGGCAGCGCCTGTCGCGATCCAATGTACTTCATAGTGAAGCGGCGGCAGAATGAACCCATCGTCCTCTCCACCGAGATCGGACGGCATCGAGGCGGCGCGCGCCCAGGATGACACCCACTGCCAAAAATCAGCCGTCGCGTGACCCTTCAAGCGCCAGTGCTGCGAGGCGGTGGAGGTGTCGTTGATGAACCATCGGCAGAGCATCTCCATGCTGCCGAGATAGCCCAAGAACTCGGAGTGATTGCCCAGTTCCATGTGATCGTTGGGCGCTGGCGTTGCCGTGGCGGCAAGGCGGTATGGCGTGGCTGCGAACGCCTCGATCAAGGCGCGCTTGGTCGCGCCATTGAAGCTCTTGAGGATGCTGCTCTCGTCCAGGACCACGCAGCCGAACCGGGAGGCATCAAGCCTGGGCAGGCGCTCATAGTTGGCGATGTTGACGCCGGTTCTGACATCGGCGGCGTCGCGGATGACTGTAGCCTCGACGTCGAAGGCGGCGCACTCGCGCTGCATCTGGCGGGCAACGGCAAGCGGTGTCAGGATCAGCGAGGGTTTGCCGGTCTGACGTGCGCACTGATCGGCAAACACCGCTTCGCAGCCGGATTTACCCAGGCCGGTGTCGAGGAACAGCGCCGCCCGCCCCCTATTGCAGGCAAACTCGACGGCACGGCGTTGATGTGGGAACAGCCGCGCCGGCAGGCCAACGGGCTCAAATCCGGCGCTCACTGCACTGGAGCCCTTGCTCGCGATGAACTGACGATAGCTGGCCAGGGCGGTCATACCTCAACACCCATGGTCACCCACATGTGCTCGCTGAGAAGCGCCCTAACTTGTTGAGCAACGACCCACATCTCGGCTTGGGTGCCCTCACTGGTGCGTACATCAATAAAGTGAATCCAGCTTCGGATGGTGCCAGACATGAACAGGCGAGACTGAGTGAGGCCCTCAGGCAGGACAGATCGGGCCACCTCCTTGGCGATGCCCCGGTGTAGCGCTTCGCGGTAAAACGCTAGGGCGCGCGCCTCTTGCTCTGTTTGTGCCGCGTTCCACCACTCACGTAGATCCGGCTGATTATCTGCCGATAGGCTCGCCTGACGGTTCGTCGGGTGCTGAAGCCGAGCTGAACGAGGGCCGGGGCTTTGCTGTAGATCGACAGATGAATAGCGCTGGCTGAACTCCTGGAAGCTGAACGAGCGGTGCCTGATCAGCTGCCGGCTGATATCACGAGGGCAGAGAACCTCAACGCAGGCACTGGCCATCTCGAATGGCGACCAGTGCCGATTGCGGATCAGGTATTCCAGAAGATCCGCATCGGGGCGCGAAGGCTTGCTGGGGTCGCTTGATACTCGGGCGCACTCCACAATGACGCGCTCAGCGTCAGGCGTGATCCATTTAAGCGAGACGGCGATGTGTTGAGGGGGCAAAACAGTATCTCCAGGCTG
>JBCDHK010000257.1:0-5831 GCA_038750185.1 Pseudomonadota bacterium | reverse complement strand
GGACGTACCACAGTAAACGAGGCGGCCTCTCCAACCGCCTCGATTTCTTTTGTGGGATTATATCAGTCTGCGGAGATCACCCGCCACCGCGAGTGCCCCTCAGCCAGAACAACTCGCCCCGCCCAGCACACAAAACCGCGCGCAGTGCGGATGGTTGAGCGGCACGCTGGTGTGGGCTTCGGCCAGGGTCTCACCCAACTCGAACGCCTCGTCATAAGCGAGCAGCGTACAGGCCAGGACCACCGGGCGCTCGGCGCCGCGCCGGCGCACCACCATGCGCGTGTTGGCGCACATCACCTGATCGGGGCGCTTGTTGAGAATACCCCAACAGGCGGTGGTGATCTCGGGCACGGGGGCCTCTTCGTCCATTTCGGGAAACAGGACCAGCGCGCCGGGATCGCTGGCATCGATGGCCAGTCCCTCACGCGCAAACAACGCCGCAAAGCCCGCGCGCATCGCCGCGTCGTCTTCGTCCCAAAGCGTGCGCCCGGCGACGGTGGTCTGAATGCCGTGCTCGCGCAGCCAGCGCATGCCGAGCATCGCCTGCTCAAATGCGCCCTCGCCACGCTCGACATCGTGCTGGGGCGCGGCGTAGTGATCGAGTGAGACGCGCAGCGTCAGACGCGCGCCATGCGCCTTTGCCAGCGCCGCCAAGCCCTCCTGAACACGCGGGCGCATCATCGGGCGCATGGCGTTGGTCAGGATCAGCACCTCAAAGCCCCGCGTGAGCGCTGCTTCTGTCATGGCGAGCATCTCGGGATTGAGAAACGGCTCGCCGCCGGTAAAGCCGATCTCGCGGGTTGGCAGCCCGAGCGATGCGATCTCCTCGAGATAGACCTCAACCTCGGACGCGCGCAGATAGACCAGCGCATCGTTGGTCGGGCTGGACGCGATGTAGCAGTTGCGGCAGGCGATATTGCAGAGCGTGCCGGTGTTAAACCAGAGCGTCTCCAGCCGCTTGAGCCCAACACGTGCCCGGGGCGAGCCATCGGCGGTGATGTCGGGATCGGAGAACTTCTTGGGTGGCTGGGAGAGATCGAGTGCGTTCATGAAACCTCCTGCTCGGAGCAGCAAGGCTACTCTGTGGCATATGGGGACTGTCAACTGACAGCTTCGCGAGGTGTACTCCCGCGACGCTGTCACCTCGCCAAAAAACAGCAAAAAGCCGTCCGGATCGCGCAGATGAAACTCGTGCCGCCCATCGGGTTTGAGAAAGAGCGGGCGCACCCGTGCTTTGGGCAGCACGTCAAGGCGGGGCGCGAGTTCGTGCCAGAGCGCGGCTGCGTCCTCGACGACGATGTAGGCCGATTGAAACTGGGCCGCGGCTTGCACGGCTTTGGCATCGTTGAGATCGAGCAGCATCAGCCCCGCTCCCTCGCGCCGAACATAGGCAAAGCTGAGTGCGGCGTCGCGCTCGATCACCTCAAAGCCGAGCAGGCGGTAGAACTCGATGGTCCGCGCAACCCGGCGCACGGGCACGATGGGGACTGCGGCGCTGAGGCGGGTCTGGGGTGGGCCATCGCTCACGGGGCGCGCGCCTCGCTCTGGCGGACAAACGCGTCCGATTGCCGTGTTGGTGAGCAAAGGCCCGCGCCCTGCGCAACATCGCAGATCGATTGCGGCAGAGCCATAGGCTTGTGCGCATACCACCAAGCAACGGGGCTTAGGTGTGGCGCCTGCCACGGCCCAGGCCCTATGCTGTGCGACAGGGCGCAAACCGCCCTGCCCTCCAGCCCTCAGTTGCGCGCTTTATCGACCAGCGCGTTGGCCTTGATCCAGGGCATCATGCCACGCAGGGTCTCGCCGACGGCCTCGATCTGGTGGGCGTCGTTGTTGCGCCGGATCGCTTTGAAGGACGGCTGACCGGCCTTGCACTCCAGCATCCAGTCGCGGGTGAAGCGGCCTTGCTGGATGTCGTCGAGCACGGCCTTCATGCGCGCCTTGGTCTCCTCATAGGGCAGGATGCGCGGGCCAGAGACATACTCGCCAAACTCCGCGGTGTTGGAGATCGAGTAGTTCATATTGGCGATGCCGCCCTCGTAGATCAGATCGACGATCAGTTTGACCTCGTGCAGGCACTCGAAGTAGGCCATCTCGGGGGCGTAGCCGGCCTCGACCAGGGTCTCAAAGCCACAGCGGATCAGCTCGACCAGGCCGCCGCAGAGCACGGCCTGCTCGCCAAAGAGGTCGGTCTCGCACTCCTCCTTGAAGGTGGTCTCGATGATCCCTGAGCGCCCGCCGCCGATGGCCGAGCAATAGGACAAGCCCACCTCCAGCGCACGCCCAGAGGCGTCGTTGTCGACGGCCACGAGACAGGGCACGCCGCCGCCGCGGGCAAACTCGGAGCGCACCGTGTGGCCCGGCCCCTTGGGCGCCATCATCAGCACATCAACCTCGGGGCGCGCCTCGATCAGCTTGAAGTGGACGTTGAGGCCATGGGCGAAGCCGATCGCCGCACCGTCCTTCAGATGGGCGTGGATGTGGTCGCGGTAGGTGTCGGCCTGCAACTCGTCGGGCATGCACATCATGATGAGATCGGCCCAACCCGCCGCCTCGGCGATGGGCTTGACCTCGATGCCCTCGGCTTCGGCCTTTTTGGCCGAGCTAGAGCCCTCGCGCAGCGCCACCGCCAGATGCTTGGCGCCGCTGTCGCGCAGATTGAGCGCATGGGCGTGACCCTGGCTGCCATAGCCGACGATGGCGACCTTCTTGTCCTTGATCAGATTGATGTCGCAGTCGCGGTCGTAGTAGACGCGCATGGCGCTCCCCTCTCGTATCGTCTCTGTGGTGTTGGGCGGGGCTGGTAGCGCAGCCGCCGGTTATTGTCCAGCAAGCACCTCGCTGCCGCCGGGGGTGGTCAGCACTTCCCAGAGCTTGCGGGTGCAGATGTTTTGCGGGCCGGTCTCTTCGAGGGTGGTGGCAAGCCCGTTGGAGACCATCGCTTGGCTGACGGTGAGCGCCATGTAGGCGGGCAGATCGCGCGCGCCGACGCCGGTCTGGGCGATCTGGGGGCCGAAGACCGGGCTGTTGGGCGGGGGAAAGCTGTAGCGGCGCAGCTCCTGGGGGTTGCACTCACCGGCTTCGGGGCTGATGCGGATGGCGGGGTCGTCGCCGGGCGTGTTGTCCTTGGAGCGGTCGATGGCGAAGACCACCGAGACTGGGCCGGCGCTGCTCGGCTCCAGGGCGAGGTGGATCTGGGGCACGGTGGCGGGATCGATGGCTTGTCCGCCGCCCGATTGGGGCGCGGGCAGGCTGAGATTGGGCGAGGGTGGGGCCTCGCCGACGGTGGCAGGCGGGCTCGCTGGTGCGTTGGAGGTGGCTGGGCCGGCGCCGTCTTCGGCTTGGCAGCCAGCGAGCAAAGCCACAGCGCCCAGCAGTGCAAATCGTCTCATCTCAGGTGCTCCCGCCTTTGCCGCGCAGCATGGCGGCCACGCCCGTCCGGGCGAATTCGACCAATCCCAAGGGCCGCATCAGTTCGACGAAGTCGTCAACGTTGGCCTGGGTCTCGGCCAGTTCGAACACGCACGACTCCAGCGTGACATCCACCACCCGCGCATTCATCAACTCAGCCATGCGCAGCGCCTCGACGCGCTTCTCGCCAGTGCACGCCACCTTGACCAGCGCCAGTTCGCGCTCGACATGGGCTCCCTCGACCGAGAGATCGGTGACGGCGTGGACGGGTACCATGCGCTCCAACTGGGCCTTGATCTGTTCGATCACCGCCGGGGTGCCGGTGGTGACGATGGTGATACGCGAGCGGTGGCCCTGGTGGTCGGTCTCGGCGACGGTTAGGCTCTCAATATTGTAGCCACGCCCCGAAAACAGCCCGATGACGCGTGCGAGCACCCCTGGTTCGTTGTCGACGACCACGGCCAGGGTGTGGCGCTCCTCTTCTTCGGCGAGGGCGGGGCGTAGGTTGTAGGCGCTCTTGCGCGAGGAGCCGGGTTTCAGGGTTAGCGGGGACATGCAAGCTCTTGGCGTTTGGGCGGGTGCAAAGTTTAGACGGACCTAGCAAAGCCATCGGGCAATGCCAATGGGCAGCGGGCCAGCGCGCACGCACCGGCCCGTGATTTCAGGGTTTTGATCTCAGACCAGCACCGCACCATCGGCGGCGATGGCGCCCTTGGTCGAGGCCTCGCCCAGCAGCATCTCGTTGTGGGCCTTGCCCGAGGGGATCATGGGGAAGCAGTTTTCGTGTTTCTCCACCAGACAATCGAAGATGACGGGGCCGTCGTAGGCCAGCATCTCTTCGATGGCCGCATCCAGATCGTCGGGGGCGTCGCACTTGATGCCTTTGCATCCAAAAGCCTCGGCCAGCTTGACGAAATCGGGCAGCGCTTCGGAATAAGAACTGGAGTAGCGCTCGCCATGGAGCAGTTCCTGCCACTGGCGCACCATGCCGAGGCGCTCGTTGTTGAGGATGAACTGCTTGACCGGCGCGCGGTATTGCATGGCCGTCGACATCTCCTGCATCACCATCATCCACGACGCCTCACCAGCGACGTTGATCACCAGCGCATCCGGGTGGGCGATCTGGACGCCGATGGAGGCCGGCAGGCCGTAGCCCATGGTGCCGAGCCCGCCAGACGTCATCCAGCGGTTAGGATCCTCGAAGCCGAGGAATTGCGCCGCCCACATCTGGTGTTGGCCGACTTCGGTGGTGATGTAGCGGTCGTGGTGCTTGGTCAGCGCCTCCAGGCGCTCCAAGGCGTACTGCGGTTTGATTAGCGTGTCGGAGTTGGTGTAGCGCAGGCAATCGACCGCCTTCCACTCGTGGATCTGCTGCCACCAGCGCGCCAGCGCCGCTTCTTGGCGCACCGAGCCGCGCGCACGCCAGGCTGCGAGCATCTCGGAGAGCACCTCGCCCACATCGCCGACGATGCCGACCTCGACCTCGACGTTCTTGTTGATCGAGGAAGGATCGATGTCGATGTGGATCTTCTTGGAGTTGGGGCTGAAGGCATCCAGACGCCCGGTGATGCGGTCGTCGAAACGCGCACCGATGCACACCATGACGTCGCAGCCGTGCATGGTCATGTTGGCCTCGTAAGTGCCGTGCATGCCGAGCATCCCGAGCCAGTTGTCGCCCGAGGCCGGGTAGCAGCCAAGCCCCATCAACGTCGAGGTGATGGGAAAGCCGCTCTCGCCGGTGAGCGCGCGCAAGAGTTGCGAGGCCTCGGGGCCGGCATTGATCACACCGCCGCCCGAATAGAGGATCGGGCGCTCGGCCTGCTCGATCAGCTCGACCGCGGCCAGGATGGCGTCCGGATCGCCCTTGGTGCGCGGGGTGTAGCGGTTGGTACGCGCCTCGCTTGGCGGCGTGTAGGTACCTTGGGCAAACTGCACGTCCTTGGGGATGTCGACCAGCACGGGGCCGGGGCGCCCGTGGGTGGCGACGTGAAAAGCCTGGTGCATGACGTTGGCCAGATCGTCGGTCTCGCGCACCAGCCAGTTGTGCTTGGTGCAAGGACGGGTGATGCCGACGGTATCGGCCTCCTGGAAGGCGTCGTTGCCGATCATGAAGGTCGGCACCTGGCCCGAGAGCACGACAATGGGGATCGAATCCATCAGCGCATCGGTCAGCCCGGTGACGGCGTTGGTCGCGCCCGGCCCCGAGGTGACGAGCACGACGCCGGGCTTGCCGGTCGAGCGGGCATAGCCTTCAGCCATGTGGGTGGCGCCTTGTTCGTGGCGCACCAGGATGTGGCGGATGCCGGTCTGTTTGAAGATCTCGTCGTAGATCGGTAAGACGGCGCCGCCGGGGTAGCCGAACACCACCTCGACCCCTTGGTCCTTGAGGGCTTTGACGACGATCTCGGCTCCGGTCATGG
>JBCDHK010000256.1:0-5841 GCA_038750185.1 Pseudomonadota bacterium | reverse complement strand
GTGATCCAGATCTGATTGAGCCCCCAGCCGCGCTCTTCCAACGCGGCAACGATGGCGTCTTCCTCGGGGGCATCGACCAGTGCCACCTCTCCGCTGGCGCCATCGCGCACCAGATAGGCGTAGTTGTCGGTGCGGCAGAAGACGGTGACGACCTCGACGGGCATGGGGCTCTCCTGGCTGTCGGAATGGGCTGTCGGGATGGGTTGGCGCCACCCTGCCCCCGCTGCGCCCCACGATCAAGAGAGGGGTAAGAGAGGGCCAAGCGGGCGGTCAAACGCCGCGGGTGCACGCCATGGGATGGCACCGGCGCGGTTGAATAGCTACTTTCAGCCCATGCATCTCGACGTGGTCGATCTCCGCCGTTTCTACTACACGAGCCGTCTTGGGCGTCTCGTCCAGCTCACCTTGCGCGAACGGCTGCGCTGGCTCTGGCCGGACGTGCGGGGGCTAACCGTCGTGGGCTTTGGCTTTGCCGCGCCCTTCCTGCGCCCGTTTCGCGACGAAGCCGCGCGCACGCTCTGCTTCATGCCGGCCCAACAAGGGGTCTGCCCCTGGCCGCCGGAGGGCCCCAACCTGGCGACGCTGGTCGAGGAGACGCTCTGGCCCCTGCCCCAAGGCTTTGCCGATCGCATCGTCGTGGCCCACGGGCTGGAGACCTGCGAGCGCCCGCATGCGCTCCTCGAAGAGATCCGCCGGGTGCTGGCGCCTGGGGGCAAGGTGGTGTTTGTCGCACCCAACCGCGCCGGTCTCTGGGCGCGCCGCGATGCCACGCCGTTTGGCTATGGCCGGCCCTATTCCACCGGACAGCTGGAGCGCGCCCTGGCCGAGCACGACTTCACCGTCGAGCGCGATACCGCCGCGCTCTACATGCCACCCTCGCATCGGCGTTTCTGGCTGCGCACGGGCCCGATGATCGAGCGGGTCGGGCGCGGGCTCGATCTGCGCCGCTTGGCCGGGGTCAGCATCGTCGAGGCGACGCGTCTGGTCTACATCGCCCCCAAAGCCGGTGCACGCGAGGCGGTGCGCAAACCGTTGCGCGTGCTGGAGGGCTTGCGCCCCGTGCCAGCCCCCAAGCCCGCAGCCGGGACCGCGCGGGGGTCTTCCCTCACGCACCGACATATGCTCTAGAGCAATCCACGTTCTAGACGGGCGCCAAGTCTGAGGCCGGAGCCACCACCATGAGCCTGCACCCCACCATCCGTCCGCGCGCGGGCGTGCTCGAGATCCAACCCTACGTCGGCGGCGCCGCCCATGCCGAGGGCGCCAACCGCGCGATCAAGCTGTCGGCCAACGAAAACCCGTTCGGCCCCTCGCAAAAGGCCATCGAGGCCTACCGCGCGCATGCCGACAGTCTGGCGCTCTATCCTGATGGCGGGCATGCGCGCTTGCGCGAAGCCATCGCCGCAGCCCATGGTCTGGAGGCCGAGCGCATCGTCTGTGGCAATGGCTCGGACGAGTTGATCGCGCTTCTGGCCAAAGCCTATGCAGGGCCGGGCGACGAGGTGCTCCACTCGCGCCACGGCTTTCTCATGTATCGGCTCTCGGCGCTGGCGGCGGGGGCTGGCACTGTCGCTGCGCCCGAGACCGATCTGACCACCGACATCGACGCGCTGATCGCGGCTTTGACGCCTGCGACGCGGCTGGTCTTTCTGGCCAATCCCAACAACCCGACCGGCACCATGATCGCCGACAGCGAAGTCGCGCGTCTGGCCCAAGCGCTGCCGCCCGAGGCGCTCCTGGTGCTCGACGGCGCCTATGCCGAATACGTGCGCGGCGCCCATGATGGCGGCATCGCGCTGGTGCGCGCGCGCGACAACGTCGTGATGACGCGCACCTTCTCCAAGATCCACGGCCTTGCCGCGCTGCGCCTTGGCTGGGTCTATGCGCCCGAACACGTCATCGACGTCCTCAACCGCGTGCGCGGCCCCTTCAACGTCACCGCCCCGGCGCTGGCCGCGGGCGAGGCCGCGATTGCCGATCACGACTGGATCGAACACTGCGCCATCACCAACGAAGTCTGGCGCGATTGGCTGACCAAGGAGCTGCGTGCGGCAGGCTTTGGCGTCACATCCTCCCTGGCCAATTTCGTGCTGGTCGAGGTGGGCGCGGCAATCGACGCCTTCGACACCCATCTGAAACGCCACGGCCTGATCGCGCGCCGCATGGACGGCTACGGCCTGCCACGCCACCTGCGCATCTCCATCGGTGATGAGAGCGCCTGCCGCGCCGTGGCCGTGGCCGCGCACGCCTTTGCCAAGACTGCCGCGGTCGGGGCATGAGCCCTCCCAAACGCCTGGCGCTGATCGGGCTTGGGCTGATCGGGTCTTCCATCGCCTGGGCTGTGCGCCGCGGCGGTTTGGCGGACGAAGTGGTTGGCTATGCCCGCTCGCCCGAGACCCGCGCCCGCGCCGCCCAACTCGGCTTTTGCGAGCGCATTGCCGAGAGCGCGACTGAGGCCGTTGCCGGCGCCGACATGGTGATCCTTTGCGTGCCACCGCGTGTCTGTGCCCGTGTTGCCGCCGAGATCGCGCCCCACTTAGCGCCCGGCACCATCGTCTCGGACGTGGCCTCGACCAAGGTCGAGCTGATCGCCATGGTCGCGCCGCATCTGCCCAAGGGCGTGTATTTCGTCCCCGGTCATCCGCTGGCCGGCACCGAGCATTCCGGCCCCGACGCAGGCTTTGCCGAGCTGTTCGATGCGCGCTGGTGCATCCTGACACCACTCCCAGAGACCCCCCCCGAGGCGCTCGCGCGCGTGCGCAGCCTCTGGGAGGGCATGGGCTCCAACGTCACCGAGATGCCCCCCGACCACCACGATCTAGTGCTCGCCGTCACCTCCCACGTGCCCCACGCCATCGCCTACACCATGGTGGGCGTGGCCGACGACCTGGCCCGCGTCACCGACAGCGAAGTGATCCGCTATTCGGCAGCAGGTTTTCGCGATTTTACTCGCATCGCCGCCTCCGATCCGACCATGTGGCGCGACGTGTTCCTCTCCAACAAGGCCGCCACGCTGGATATCCTGGGCCGCTTCACCGAAGAGCTGTTCCAACTTCAGCGCGCCATCCGCACCGGCGACGGCGACATGCTGCACGCCTATTTCACCCGCACACGCGCCATCAGACGTGGTATCATCGAAGCGGGCCAGGACACCGACGCACCCGATTTCGGTCGCCAAAGCGCCAGGGCCCTGGGCGGTAACGAGACTGGGGGAGGCAAGACCATGCGCGAGGCTGGCGAGTGAGCACGGTGGTGCTGGCAGCGGTGCTCTCGGGCGCGGTGGCCGCGTCGCCGGTCCCGCCCGTGCGCCCTGGGGCCGAGATAGCGCCAGCGGAGGACACGCGCGCTCTCGAACAAGACACCGCCACCGCCGTACTCAGCATGGCGCTGCCGCGGGTGCGCCCGGCCCGTCCCACGCCACCGGCACAGCAAAACCCCTCCACCGCCGGGGTACGCCGTGATACCAAGACCGGGCGGATCTGGAAACGCGCGCCCAAACTCAGCCCCGACAAGGCCGCCGCCATCCGCGCCGCCATCGAGCGCGACGGGCGGCTCTACCCCTGCAGCGATGCCCGTCTCACCGGCACCATGCTGGAGCCGATCCAAAACGCCAACCGGATCTGCGGCATCGTCCAGCCCGTGCGCTTGACCCAAGTGGCGGGCGTCGCGATCCGCCCGGCAGCGGTGCTGGAGTGTCGCACGGCGCGCCTCCTGGCCGATTGGATCGAGCAGACCGCCCTTCCCGCCGCCACTGAGCGTCTGGGCAGCCCTCTGACGCGCATCTCCACCATGGGCTCCTACGTCTGCCGCACCCGCAACCACCGCCCCGGTGCGCGCCTCTCAGAACACGGCTTTGGGCGCGCCATCGACATCGGCACGCTGGTGCTCGCGGACAACCGCCAAGTCAGCGTCGCCAGTGATTGGGGAAGAGGGGCCGAGGGCGCCTATCTGGCCGATCTGCACAAGGGCGCCTGCGGGCCATTCAAGACCGTGCTCGGGCCTGAGGCCGACCCCCAGCACGCGGACCACTTTCACTTCGATGCTGCGCTGCGCAGCGGGCGGCCCTATTGCCGCTAGAGCCGATGACAGAGCGCGCGTTCTGGGTGTTTGGCTATGGCTCGCTGATGTGGCAGCCAGGCTTTGAGGCGCTGGAGCGCCAGCATGCCGTACTGCCGGGCTATCGACGCGGTTTCGCCTTGCGCTCGATCCGCTATCGCGGCACGCCCAGGGCGCCCGGGCTCGTGCTTGGCCTTGATTGGCGCCCAGAGGGCCGTTGCGAAGGCATCGCCTTTCGCGTCTGCCCAAGCCGTGAGACCGAGGTGCGCGCCTATTTGCATCACCGCGAGATGGTAACGCGCAGCTACATCGAAGTGTGCATGCCCGTGCATCTACAAAATGGCGAAACAGCCCCCGCCCTGACCTATGTGCTTGATCGCACCCATCCGCAATACGCCGGCCAACTCGGCTTGGAGGAGCAGGCGGCGATCATCGCCAGGGCTAATGGCCCGGCTGGGCCAAACCGCGACTATTTGCACAATACTGTCGCGCATCTGCGGGAGTGCGGCATCGAAGACACCGACTTATTCACCTTGGACGCGCTGGTACGGCAGTTGGAAGCGCAGGACGTCTAGAACTGCCCAGCCAGATGGCGCGCGACGATGTCAAACCACGCGCCGCTGTCGCGCAGATCACGCAAGCCCCGGTCGAGCAGCGTGACATAGGTGCGCCCAAACGGATTGGAGCGCGGCGCGATAGCATGCAACGTAATGATGTCTGCCAGTGCCGGTGCCTCGGCCACGGCGTTGAACAGCCCAAGCTCACCCAACACACCCTCAGCCTTGACGATGTCCAATGCAACCGCATCCACCTGGCCGGCGACAAGCTGGCGCATGCATGCCTTCGCATCGACCGCTTCGACACGGCGCACCGAGGCCGGCACGACGCCCTTCTGGAACAGATCGAGGGTTTGAAAGCCCTCGGGCCGGCACAAGCTGCGCCCAGACAGCGCCGCATATTCGGACACCCTGGTCAGCGGATCGCCAGCACGCACGAACACCCCAACCACCACTTCGTGTAAGGGCTGCGACCAGACAAAATCGCTGCAACGGCGGCGCATTTCAGCGCTCAGGCGCTCAGGCGCGTCGCAGTTGGGGCGAAACCACGGAAAGCCGATGTCGTAGCGGCTCTCGGGCAGCAACGTATCGAGATGCGCCTCCCATTCATCGGCAAAGGTCATGCGCAGGCCACGCCCAGGGGCACTAGCGGCAATGGCCTCGACCATGATGTCGGCCAGCATGCCGCTTTCGGGCAGCGTGCGTCCGGTGTAGGGGGCGAACTCCCCCGTCAGAACGCGAATGCGCGGCTGGACCGAGGCCGCGTTCTGGTTGCCGTAGTCGATGACCAGATCGGCGCGGGGGGTGGTTTCCGGACGGCGCGCGGCACTCGTGCGTGCGCTGGCCTGGGGGGTGACGGCGGCGACTTCGATATCCTCTGCCGGTTCGGGCTCGGAAGCGGGTGGCTCTGGCGCGCGCAGACCCGATAAGCTCGGCAAGGGCTGAACCGGGCTCGGCTGCTGGCGGGGCTGGCTTGGCGCGCGGGCTTCAAGGCGCCCAGTCGAGCCCGGCAGCGAGAAGGTGGTCTGCGGCTCTTCGGCGGCGGGTTCGGCCACGGCAACGACGATGGACTCGGCCGGCTCGGCGTTTTGCGGCTCAGCGACAACGGGCTCGGCGGCTCTCTGCTCGGGCTGTGTCTCCTCGGCGTCGGCCTGGGTTGGGACAGGCTCGGGCGTCGGCGCGGTCGTGGCGGCACCGGGGGGAGGAACGGGCAAGGATTCGGTCGTCG
>JBCDHK010000255.1:0-5855 GCA_038750185.1 Pseudomonadota bacterium | reverse complement strand
CGCCATTTGACGCCGCCCCGCGCCGTGAAGACACCAGCGCCGCGCCGGTCCAGACCCCGGGGCTCGCCGAGCCCCTGGCGCGCCAGATGGCGCTCTACGTGCCCCATGTGCTGGGCTGGGACGGATCGGTCTATGATGCCGACGCCGCGGCCTTTGCCCAGGGGCTTTATGCGGGGCTTGCCCGGGGACAGACCGTGGCCTTCGCGGCCGCGGGGGCCCGGCAGGCAGTGCTCGATGCGCGGGCCGATAGCGCGCCGGGCCAGCACTGGCACCTGGCGCGGGTCTACCTGGGCCCGGGCGGTGGTGGCGTACTCTGCGACAAGGGCAAGCCGTTCCGGCCGGCGCAGGCCGATGCCGAGCAGAGTTTCCTTGATCCGGACAAACAGGTGAAGGTCGCCAGCCGGGCGGAGTTCGTCGGCCGGCGGCGCGAGCTGCAGAAGCTCCGGCGCATTTTTGGAGGTCAGGCGCCGTGCGCGCTGGTCTTCGGGCTGGGCAACCTGGGCAAGTCGAGCCTGGCCGCGCGGCTCGCCGACAGGATGACCGGGCACAAGCTCGCCGTGGTCTATGGCCAGTATCACGGGCTGGCGGTGATGGAGAAGTTGGACCGTGTTGCGAATCTGATCGCCGACGAGCTTGAATTTGAGGATGGCGAGAAGGTCCGTCGCGAGATTGCCAGCATGGTCAAAGCCGTCACGGCTTCGGAAGATGCTCTCTTCAACGCGCTGCGCCGGCTCCTGTCTGACGTGTTCAAACAGCACCCGATCCTGCTGGTGATCGACGACCTGGAACAGGCGCTGGAGGTCCCGGCGAAGGGTCAGCCGCTGGTCGAGGTCAGGTCGGGCAACCGTGCTGCCCTGGGCGCGGTGCTGCGGGCCTTCGCTGCTGCGCCGACGCGTTCCCGGTTGCTCTTCACCAGCCGCTACGACTTCACCCTGCCCGACGAGAGCGGCGTGGATCTCGCCGCGCCGCTGGCGCGGGTGCCGCTGGTGCCGATGCGGCCGCGGGAGCGGCAAAAGCAATGGCGCGCGAAGTCCCGGGCCGAAGCCAGGGATGAGAAACTCGGCAAGGTCGACAAGGACCTCGTCGCCGCCGCGCTCACGGCAGCGGCGGGCAATCCCGGGCTGCAGGAGGTGCTGACCCGGCCGCTGTTGGCGGGCGAGGCGGCGGCGGCGCAGGAGGCGTCCGCGGCGGTGATGCGCTACCGCGCGACCGGGGCGCACCCGGCCGAGGGCAACGCCGCGCTCGAGTTCTTCACCCGGGTGACGTTCGAAAGATATCAGGCCGCGCTGAGCGAGACCGAAAAGCTCGCGCTCGCCGCCGCGGCGGTGTTCGAGGAAGAGGTTCCGATCCCCCGCGCCGCGTTGGCGGCCGCCGCCGGCGCCCTGGGCATCGCGGCACCCGAGCCTGCCCTCGACCGGCTCCTGGCGCTCGGCCTGCTCGACGACTGGGGCGAGATGGCCGCCTGGCCCGGCGCCGACAAGCACCGCCACCACGCCGCCAACCCCCTCGCCCGGCCCCTGGCGCCCAACTTGCCAAAGGACCTGAAAGCCGGGGCCGCCGACGCCGCCCTACTCGAACTCGCCACGGCATGGCGCAACGAAGCGGGAGACTTCCCCCGCGACCCCAGCGGGGTCGCCGCCTGCCGCCTGGC
The DNA here is from genome assembly GCA_038750185.1 of Pseudomonadota bacterium. Taxonomy (GTDB): domain Bacteria; phylum Pseudomonadota; class Alphaproteobacteria; order Rhodobacterales; family Rhodobacteraceae; genus Thermohalobaculum. The sequence goes on along the minus strand of JBCDHK010000255.1, from coordinate 4,204 downwards.
GCTCTCCGCTGCAGCGCCTGCGCCCGAGATCCTCGAGGCTGCCGCCCTCGCGACCGTGATCAATCTCTTTACTTATCAGGGTCTCGCGCCGCAAGCGCTTGCGCTCGCCCAGCCGGCGCTGGAACGCCTGATCGGTGCTGGCCACAGCCCCGGTGCGCTACTCTTCGGTCACACGGTCAATGCCGCCGCCCAGGCCGGGGAGGCCGATCTCCAGGACCGGCTGCTCGCCCGCGCGCTGGCGCTGGAGGGACTCGAGGATGGCGACCGGGCTCAGTTGCTCAGCCTGCAAGCTGAACGGTTTACGCTGCAGGGAAAACTCGAGGAGGCACTGAAAATCCACGAGGAGGAAGAGCTCCCGGTCTTTGAGCGCCTCGGAGATGTGCGGTCTCTGATTGTCACCAAGGGACATATCGCCACTATACTCGAGCGCCGCGGCCAGAAAGACGATGCACTGAAAATCCGCCAGGAGGAGGAGCTCCCCTTTTACGAGCGGGTGGGCGATGCCCGGTCCCTCGCCATAACAAAAGGCAAGATCGCCGGTATCCTGCAGGCCCGCGGACAGCTCGACGAGGCGCTGAGGATTTGCCAGGAGGAAGTGCTGCCAGCCTTAGAGAGTCTTGGAGAGGTACGGGAGCTTGCCGTCGCTACCCGACACATTGCCGATATTGAAGAGCAGCTTGGTCAACCCGAAGCAGCAATTGAGAAGCTCAGGAGAGCCATCGCACTTGTGGCACCATTAGGCGCTGCGCGTGATAAGGCTGTATTCCTTGGCAGGATCGGGGACATCCTCCAAGCCAGCGGGCAGCTCAACGAAGCGCTGAGGATCCGCCAGGAGGAGCAGCTCCCGGTCTATGAGCGCATTGGCGATGTCAGGGCCCGCGCCATAACAATGGGAAAGATCGCCGGCATCTTGGAGGCCCGCGGGCAGCTCGACGAAGCGTTGAGGATTCGCCAGGAGGAACAGCTCCCGGTCTTTGAGCGCCTTAGAGATGTGCGTGAACTTGATTCCACCAAGAACAAGATTGCGGAGATTTTTGAGGCGCAGCGCGAATTCACTGCGGCCTTGGAAATGCATCTCTCCCGCCTGCCCAATGCCAAGGCTACTGGCAACCTCACTGATCTCGTACACATCGCTTTTAGCTGCGCCGGGCTGCGCTTGGAGCGCGGCGACCATGAGAGGGGCAAGCTACAGACCATCGTCGACGAACTTGGCGAGGCCTTCGCGGGGGCCACAAAACTCGGCCGTCCAGACGCCATCGGCGCCATCGGACAACTCTACGGCCAAGTCCTTTTCATGTATCGACGACTTGACAAGGCCGTAAAGGTTTCAGCGATTGCTGCCAAAGCATTTGACAACATCGACCAGCCCGCCCAGGCCCAGAAATGCCGCGACTTCATCGCGCAGATCAAAGGAGCCCCCGAATGAGCGTGACCCTGACAATTACCGGTGATGAAGCCAGCCAGGCCAGTGCTGCCGGGAGCGACCTGTTGCACGCCATCACCGGCGAAACTCCTACCGAAATGCCGCCTTCCGACGACGAGCCAAAGCGGATTGTCGACCCCGCGACGGGGATCGCCTTGATCGGCGTTGTTCTGGCGATACCAGGAGCGGTTTTGGCGGGGTTGGACATCGCCGCGAGACTGCGCAAGCGAAAGGAGTTGGCCGAGAAGGTCGAAGCCACGAAGCGCGTACTGGAGAGCACCGATAGCGAAGGCTCTCTGACAATTTCGGAGGTGACAATCTCTATCACGGGGGAGCCCACTGATCAGATTGTCGATAAGCTACTCGACCAGATGAAGGGCTGAACTGCATGCGCCCGACCCTTTCACTTGAGCTTTGCAGCGGGTCTGTCTGGCGGAGCGTTGGGCCGAGGGGCGCGGAGCACACGCTGCTGGTCATTGGGCAGGAGACGTTCCCGTGGCTCGAAACGGGCGGCGCTCTCAAGGACTGGATGGCCGGCAGCACGCGCGATCTAGAGGTCCTGTTGACTTCGCAAAGCCCGCTCGGCGATGCGTTGCTGGCCACTTCAGCTGAACAAAATGGTTGAGTCGGTTGAACAGGAGGCCTTTAAAGAGGCCGAAGCGAGGATTGCCGCCTGGATACCCGGCGAGGTCCTTGATCTGGCGATCCATGGGCTGGTGCGCATCCCTGCCTCGATCGGCCGGCTATCAACTCTCTCCGAATTGGTTTTGTCGACATTGGACGAAACCAACCGAACATGGATTGGCGCTACGCAGGTCGCGGATCTCACGCCCCTGGCCGGGCTTACCGAACTGCAGAGCCTCGGCTGCGGCTCCACGCAGGTCTCCGATCTCACGCCCCTGGCCGGGCTCACCGCGCTGCAGAGCCTCAACTGCGGCGACACGCATGTCGACGATCTCGCCCCCTTGTCCGGGCTTACCGCGCTGCAGAGCCTCAACTGCGGCTTCACGAAGGTCGCCAATCTCACCCCTCTTGCCGGGCTTACCGCGCTGCAGAGCCTCAACTGCCGCAACACGCGGGTCGACGATCTCACGCCCCTGGCCGGGCTCAACGCGCTGCAGAGCCTCAACTGCGGCGGCACGAAGGTCGCCGATCTCACGCCTTTGGCCGGGCCCACCGCACTGCAGAGCCTCGACTGTGGCTGGACGCAGGTCGCCGATCTCACGCCCCTGGCCGGGCTCACCGCTCTCCAGAGCCTCTACTGCAGCGCCACGCATGTCGACGATCTCACGCCCTTGGCCGGGCTCACCGCGCTGCAGAACCTCTCCAGCGGCGGCACGAAGGTCGCCGATCTCACCCCCCTGGCCGGGCTCACCGCGCTGCAGAGCCTCAACTGCGGCGACACGCATGTCGACGATCTCACGCCCCTGGCCGGGCTCACCGCGCTGCAGAACCTCAACTGCGGCCTCACGCAGGTTGCCGATCTCGCGCCCCTGGCCGGGCTCACCGCGCTGCAAGGCCTCAACTGCTACGGCACGCTGGTCGCCGATCTCACGCCCCTTGCCGGTCTCACCGCGCTGCAGAGCCTCGACTGCAGCAGCACGCAAGTCGCCGATCTCACGCCCCTGGCCGGTCTCACCGCGCTGCAGAGCGTGAAACTGACGGAATGCCAGATCGTGCGGTTTCCCGACGGCCTCTTCGATCTGCCGAAACTGGAGGAAGTTTTTTTGGAAGGTGGCCGCCTGGCAGATGTTCCGGCCGAAGTCCTGTCGCAGGAGTATGGCGACAATTGCCTGCCGCGCCTGCGCGCCCATCTGCGGGACCTCAAGGCCGGCGCGGTGGCCATCCAGGAGGGCAAACTCCTCATCCTCGGCAATGGTCGGGTCGGAAAAACTCAGCTCAGCAACCGCCTGCTCGGTCGCGGTTTCGAAGAGAATGCAGACTCCACCCACGGCATCGTCATCAGCAGTTTCACCTTGCCCGACACGGACGGCGTCGAGCCCCCGCGCATCCAATTGTGGGATTTCGGCGGCCAGGACATCTATCACAGTACCCACACGCTCTTCATGCGCAGCCGCGGCATCTATCTGATCGCCTGGACGCCGGAGATGGAGGACAACGACACCCACACCCATGATGGCGAGGAGTTCCGCAACCGCACGCTGCCCTTCTGGCTGACACAGGTCGCCGAGTTCGCCGGCACCAGCGCGCCGCTGATCGTGGCGCAGACGCAGGTGGATAAGCTGACCGACAAGCGCCAGATCGACGCCGGCGCACGGGCGCGGATGGAGGCCTTCGCCACGCATTTCGAGATCGACCACAGCGCCAAGACCGACCGCAGGCGTGACGATCTGATCGAGGCGCTCAATGCCTGCTATGGCACCATCGACCAACCAACCATCGGCAAGGTCCGCGCGGCGGTCAAAAAGGAGGTGGTGAGGCGCATCTTGGAAAACAATCAGCAGACCATGTCTGTGCCAGAATTCCACGCCCTCTGCGATGACCTTGGAGGGGTCGCCGACCCTGATCTGTTCCTGGAGACCCTTCATTGTCTAGCCCCCAACGACTGGGCCATTTCTTGGTAGAGTCTCTGGCACGGGCGGCCGCATGTTGAGAGCCTGGTGCGGGCGGGTGTGATTTTACTGCCTGAGCCAACCATTGACGACGACTTGCGCCTGTTTGGTGGTGGCGAACCATTCCGCGTTGAGCACCTCCCGGCGCAGGGTACCGTTAAATCGCTCGTTGTATCCGTTCTCCCAAGGTGAGCCGGGGTAGATCCTG
>JBCDHK010000254.1:0-5860 GCA_038750185.1 Pseudomonadota bacterium | reverse complement strand
GTGCGCGGTGGCCGTGTGGGGTGTTGTGGCGCTGGCGAGGGAGGCGCTTAGAATGTTTCTCGAAATTGTCTACTGTGAGGAGACTGTCTTTCAGCAGGCTACACAGGTGATTGTATTATATACAGTTCATATTCTTGATGGGGATAATTTGTGCAGATAATGCTACACCACGCCGATCCCCTGCTGTACCCAACTCGACCATCTGCACCGCTTTTCCGGGTAGTCCCGGGCGGATCGCCTTGGCCCGTCTGCCCTGCGCCAGCCGACTGTGAGGGCGCGCTCTCGCAGGGCCCAGAACGGTGTGGCGGCGGATTTCAGCCGGATGACAACGGGCAGGGCGCGTCGAGGGGGTAATTTTCACAAAGGGATTCGCGGCAAATTGTCGCTTATATTGCTGGGCTTTGCCCCCCGATTGGCCGCATCATCGCCATAGTGAAATACTCGGAAAAGCCTTTTCCCGCTCCAAACCCTCTGCTACCCAAGGGCCCGGCCAGCCACCGAACGCCCTCCACCGCCCGGAAGCCACGCCCGGACGCCCGCCGTCCCAATCCCGCCCGGCACGCAGGAGCAGGCCCATGACCGAGCCCGACCCATGCCCCGATCCCTGTTTGGAGCGCTCCGATACAGCGCAAGGGCTGCCCCAGCACACCCCCGAACCCAACCCCATGCCCAAACCCAACCCAATGATCGACAGCCAGACGCTGCTCGGCGGTGCGAGCACCGTGCTGATCCGCCACGGCGCAGAACTCTACACCCTGCGCCAGACCCGCGCGGGCAAGCTGATCCTGACCAAATGAGCCAACCCTCGCCCGCCACGCCCAAATATCCGCGCCGGCTGAGCGACGCCTCGGCGCGAGAGCGCTTGTTTGTCGGTATGTTGCGCTATTGGTTCGATGGCCCCACCGGCCAGCAAGCGCTCTGGCAGACCCTGACCACTCACCTCGGGGTGGGCGATGCCCAGCGCCTGCTCTCGGCCTTTGCGGCGTTCTTGCAGGCTGTCACTGCTGGGCTGAGGTATGATCTGAACCGCCCTGGCGTGGAGTGCCCCGATCTCGGTGGCGATGAAGCCCGCCTAGTGGCCATTGTGCTGGCGGCAGGGCGGCAGGATCGCGTGGCGGCCAGGGCCGAGATCGAGGGCATGATCGCTGAGGCCGAGCAGTCTGCGGTGCTCGACGCGGCGGGGCGGTTGGGCGTTTTGCTGGTAGCCATCGACAAACTCGACGATTTTGGTAAGAATTCTTCCATCCCACGCCGGGCGTCCCCCACGCCCATGCTGCACTAGACACCCAACACCAAGAAACACATCAGGAACAAGGGAACAACCGATGCAACGCATTCTGTTGGCCACCACCGCCGCCATCGCCCTCGCCAGCCCTGCTGCTGCCGTCGACCGCGCGGCGGTGATCGAGAACTACATGAACATCGCCGCGGCCAAATATGCCGACAGCGTCACCACCGCAAAGCGCCTGGGCGTGGCCGTGGACGAACTGATCGCCAACCCGAGCGAGCTGACCCTGGCTCAGGCGCGTGCCGCCTGGATCGCCTCGCGCCCGTCCTACCAGCAGACCGAGGTCTATCGCTTTGGCAACGCCATCGTCGATGACTGGGAGGGCAAGGTGAATGCCTGGCCCCTCGATGAGGGCCTGATCGATTACGTCGCCGTGGGCGGCGCGACCGACGAAAACCCCTACGGCGATCTCAACATCATCGCCTCGACCACGCTGGAGGTCTCGGGGCGCTCCATCGATGCCACCGAGATCACCGCCGAGTTGATCGAGGAGTTGCACGAGCTCGACGAAATCGAGGCCAACGTCACCACCGGCTACCACGCCGTCGAGTTCCTGCTCTGGGGCCAGGATCTGAACGGTACCGGCCCGGGGGCGGGTGAGCGTCCGGCCACCGACTTCGACACTGCCAACTGCACCAACGGCAACTGCGATCGCCGGGCGCAGTATCTCAAGGTCGCCACCGAACTGATGATCGCCGATCTCGAAGAAATGGCCGGCTACTGGGCCCCCGGCGGTGAGGCGCGTGCCGAGCTGACGGGCAAGGGCGAAGAGGGTGCGATCACCTCGATCCTGACCGGCATGGGCAGCCTCTCCTACGGCGAGCAGGCGGGCGAACGCATGAAGCTCGGCCTTCTGCTCAACGACCCCGAGGAGGAGCACGACTGTTTCGCCGACAACACCCACAACAGCCACTACTACGACGGTCTCGGCATCCGTAACGTCTATGTTGGGCGCTACGTGGGTGTGGATGGGCGCGTGGTCGAGGGCCCGTCGCTGTCGGATCTGGTCGCCGAGATCAACCCCGAGGCCGATGCCCGCCTGACCGCGAGCCTCAACGAGACCGTGCTGGCGCTGGGTGCGATCAAGACCACGGCTGAGGCCGGCATGGCCTACGATCAGATGCTGGCTCCGGGCAACGAGGCCGGTGCCGCGCTGGTCCAGAGCGCCATCGATGCCCTCGTCGCCCAGACCCGCGACATCGAGCGCGCCGTCTCGGTGCTGGGCCTCGACCAGATCGCCTTCGAGGGCTCGGACAGCCTCGACAACCCGACCGCCGTCTTCCAGTAAGGCGTTTGCGGGTGGGCGTGCCTGAGGGGGTGCGCCGGCCCGTTGCTTCATCGCATTTAGGGGGCCTCGACAGGGCAAAGTCCGTGTCGGGGCCTTCGGCGCGGTGAAAGCCGTGTCGATCGCCAATCACCAAGACACTGCCTGCGCCAGGAGGTTGTGACGTGACCGCCCATCGCATCCCCCGCACGCTGGTCGCGGCATCCTTGGCTTTGGGTGCCGGCGCCGCACTCGCCTCAGGCGGGCTGACCAGCTTTGCCGCGATCATGCTGGAGGACACCCACCTGCCTGTGGTCGCGCGCACTGAAGCCGAGGCCGCGCGCATCGCCGCCGTCCTCGCCCCACCTGCCGATTTCAGCGCGCCCGAGCCCTTCGAGGCTCGCCCAGGCGGTGCCGCCACGGCCTTCGAGCGCCCTGACCGCCAAGCGTTTTCCCAGCCTTCGGCCAATATGGCGTTTGAGCAGGAACTGGATTTTCGCGTCGGCAGCGCGCTTTTCGACAAGCTTTGGGTGTCCTCGCCCGCCTCTACCAAGGCCTCCGACGGGCTCGGCCCCCTCTACAACGCCCGCGCCTGCCTGCAATGCCACGTGCGCAACGGACGCGGCCACCCGCCCGAGAGCCCGGACGACACCGCCGTCTCCATGGTGATGCGCGTCTCGCTGCCGGGCGGCGAGATCGGCCCCATCCCCGGTACTTTCGCCACCCAGCGCCATCCGCGCTATGGCGGGCAGATCCACGATTTCTCCACCCTCGGCGTCCCTGCCGAAGGCCGTGTGGCGGTCGAGTGGGAGGAATTCGAGGTCGCGCTCTCGGGCGGCGAGACCGCCCGCCTGCGCCGCCCCGCCTGGGCGCTTGCCAAACCAGCCCACGGCGCGCTGGAGCCCGAAGCCATGCTCTCACCCCGCATGGCACCGCCGATGATCGGGCTTGGGCTCCTAGAGGCGATCCCCGCCGAGGACATCCTGGCCAAAGCCGATCCCGAAGACGCCGATGGCGACGGCATCTCGGGGCGCGTCCAGATCGTCTGGTCGCGCGAGCACGAGCGCCCCATGCTGGGCCGTTTCGGCCACAAGGCCATCGAACCCACCCTGCGCGAGCAGGTCTCCAGCGCCTTCCATGGCGACATGGGCCTCTCGACGCCGCTCCACCTCGGCAGCCACGGCGATTGCACCGCCTCCCAGGACGCCTGCCTTGCGGCGCTGCACGGCGGCGTGCCCGAAGTCGAAGCGCCCGCGCTGGAGATGACCCTCTACTACAGCCGCAACCTGGCCGTGCCCGCCCGGCGCGGCCTCGACGACCCGGAGGTGCTGCGCGGCAAGCGGGTGTTCCATGAGAGCGGCTGTGCCTCCTGCCACACGCCCAAGCACGTCACCCACCGCCTCGACGGCCAGCCTGAACAGAGCTTTCAGTTGATCTGGCCCTACACCGATCTGCTACTGCACGACATGGGCGAGGGCCTGGCCGATCACCGCCCCGAAGGCCGCGCCTCAGGGCGCGAGTGGCGCACGCCCCCGCTCTGGGGCATCGGACTGACCGAGACCGTCAACGGCCACACCTACTTCCTCCATGACGGACGCGCGCGCTCGCTATTGGAGGCGATCCTCTGGCATGGCGGCGAGGCGGCGGCGGCGCGCGAGCGTGTCGTCGCGATCCCGCCCGAAGAGCGCGCCGCGCTGATCCGTTTTCTGGAGTCCCTCTGATGCCCTCGATGCGCCTAGCCGCCCTTCTCGTCGCCCTGGCGTTGCCGGCCTCGGCCCAGACCGATCATGCCGCCTTGGCCGAGCGCGCCCTCGATAAGGTGATCCTGCCTGCCGCGGAGCGTCTGGCCGAGACCACCGAGGCGCTGGCCGCAGCCGCGCCTGCCAGTTGCCCCACCGACCCAGACGCGCTGCGCATGCGCTACCAGGCGGCGTTTGACGCCTGGATGGGCCTCCAACACCTCAGCTTCGGCCCGCTGGAGGAGGACAACCGCGCCTTCCAGCTCGCCTTCTGGCCCGACAGCCGCGGCACCACCGGGCGCACCGTCGAGCGCTTCCTGGTCACCGAAAACCCGGCCATCGATGATGCAGCGGCCTTTGCCCAGGTCTCGGTGGCCGGGCGCGGCTTTTATGCGCTGGAGCGCCTGCTCTACGGCGATGACGGCCCGCTGCCCATCGAGGGCTTCGCTTGCCGCTATGTCGCGGCGGTCGCGGCGGATCTGGTGCGCGTGAGCGGCGAAGTCGTCGCCCGCTGGCGCGATCCTTGGGGGCCGCGCGTGCGCGAGGCCGGTGCGCCCGGCAACGAGACCTACCTCGCCCACGAAGAAGTCACCCAGCGCCTCTTCGCCACCCTGCTCGGCAGCCTGGAGCTGAGCGCCAGCCAGCGCTTGGCAAAACCCATGGGCAGTCTGACCAGCCCGCGCCCGCGTCTAGCCGAGGCATGGCGCTCGGGGCGGTCGCTCCGCCAAATCGCGCTGGTCCTCGACGGCGCTCAAATCATGCTCGACGACGTCTTCGCCCCCTCGCTCCTGCCGAGTGATCGTGCCGGCATCGAAGACGCCCTGACCCGCGCGCGCACCGCCCTGGCCAATGTCGAGGAGATCGGCACGCTGGGCGAAGCAGTCGCACAAAGCCGCATCCGCGTCGAAGCCCTCAAGCAAGCCGTCGAAGGCGTGGGCATCGCCTTGCAGATCCACCTCGGCCCGGGGCTCGGTGTCGCCCAGGGTTTCAACTCCGCCGACGGCGACTGACATGACCACCCTCACCCGCCGCAGCCTGCTGAGGGGCGTCGGACTGGCCTCGGTCGCCACCCTCGGCGCCGGCGCCAGTTGGGCCGAGGTCGGCGCCCCGGCCCTCGTCGCCGCCGCACGCGCGCGCACCGCCACGACCGAGCACTACCGACTGCTCGCCCTCGACGCCGAAGGCCAAGCCACCGTCGATCTCGCCCTACCCGCCAGAGGCCACGCCGCCGCCGTCCACCCCCACCGCGCGCGCGTGGTCGCCTTTGCCCGCCGCCCCGGCACTTTCGCCTTGGTGCTCGATTGCGCCACGGGACGCGTGGAGGCCGAACTGAGCGCCCCCGAAGGCCGCCACTTCTACGGCCACGGCTGCTACACCGCCGATGCCGGGGTGCTCTTCACTACTGAAAACGCCTATGCGAGCGGCGAAGGCCGCATCGGCCTCTGGGACGCGACGACCCACACCCGCCTCGGCGAGGTGCCCTCGGGCGGCCTCGGCCCCCATGACATGGCGCTGCTCCCGGACGGGCGGACGCTGGTCGTGGCCAACGGCGGCATCCGCACCCACCCC
>JBCDHK010000253.1:0-5923 GCA_038750185.1 Pseudomonadota bacterium | reverse complement strand
CGTTATGGTTTTTATGGAAAGGCTCCGAGAGAGGTATCCTGATATCCAGTATAGATTTCTGCCGGATCCGAGAGCCGACTTGGCAGGTGTTTCTTACATGGTCTCATCGCCTACTGAGGTCCGTCTCGAGTATCTGCTTTACGCTGAGACGGAAGAATCACCCGGTTTGATGGCGTATCGATTTATTTTTAGAAGCACTGGGCCTGATGCCCGCTATTCTCGCTCTCTTCTTCGAGGGAAGTGGGATTATTATGAACGTGCATTTGTGGAGACTGATTGGCCGACCTCTCTGGACTCTGTTGCGGTGCCAGATGGACCGATGCTTTTCTCGATGGGTGGTCTCGAAGGTGCGGAGCGTATTCCCGGAAATGATGCTGTAGAACAGAGGTCTTTGACGATTCCTGCGCCTGAAGGCCGTATGCTTCTTGTCGATGATGCTTTTCTTGCCAGCGAGGGAATTCGAACGGATGTGCCAAATTTCTCTTTTTCCGTTCCGCGAGAGACGGAGAATCTCTTCATCGAATATCAGGGCGTTGGCATTCCTGAGGTTTTGAAGCTTAGTTTGGCTTCTCAGGATCTGCAGCTCGCGGAGAACTTGCGCGTCTTTCCATTTGCGCGGAGAGCCGCATGAGGGCAAGGCCGAGCCCCAGGATCAGCGACAACACCGTGGCATAGACCACGATGCGCAGCATGTTGAGGAGGCCCACGAGCAGCACGTTTTGCCGGTAGCCGGTCTCTTCGTCGTAGTAGAGGAAGAACGAGGGCACCGCGCTCCAGTCCCACTCGTAGGGAATGGCATAGGCCAGGCGATAGTAGAGGACGCCTGCAAAGGCCGCACAGGCGGCCAAGATCAGATAATCGCCGCGCTTCAGGCGCTGGGGCTTGGCCGGGGGCGGCGGATCGAAGGGGGGCTCGGGGAGGCTCATGGCTCAGCGGCGATAGAAGCGCTTGGTGCGGGTCTCGATCATGCCCGCGAAGAGCGAGAGCAGCGTCGCCACCGCCAGATAGATCGCCGCCACCGCAAACCAGACCTCGAACACCATGAAGGTCTCGGCGATGACGTTGCGCCCCTCGTTGGTCAGATCGAAGATCGCGATCACCGAGACGATGGCCGAGTGCTTGATCAGGTTGATCGCCAGGTTGGTCATGGCGGGCAGGATGAAGGGCAGCGACTGGGGCACCACGATGTAGCGCAGCCCCTGCCAGGGGGTGAGGCCCACCGCGGCGGCGGCCTCCTTTTGGCCGCGCGGGACGGCGGCCATGCCGGCGCGGTAGACCTCGGCGGCAAAGGCTGCTTCGTAGAGGGCCAGCGTCAGCACGCCGGACCAAAAGCGCGAGATGCCGAAGATCGGCGCCACCACGAAATAGAACAGAAACAGCAGCACCAGGATCGGGATGTTGCGCACCACCTCGATATAGCCGCGCGAGAGGGCGCGGGCGGTCACCAGCGAGGAGGCGCGCATGAGGGCCAGCATGAGACCGAGCACGGCGCTGATCAGCATGGCCCAGGCCGAGATCTGCAGCGTGACGACGAGCCCGCGCAGGAGCGGACCCGGATAGAACGTGCCGTTGTGGACGATGTAGAGATAGCGCTCCAGGCGGAACCACTGCCAGTCGTAGTTCTGGTGCCCGACCAGGAGTGCGGCAGCATAGACCAGCCCAGCCGCGATCAGGGCGAAGATCGCCGCATCCTTGGCGAGACGGCGCGCCCGCGGCGCTCTGAGAGGCGGAGCGGCGACCGTCGATCCGCCGCCTCCGATCAGTTGGCGACCTGATCCCGCCATGCCTGCCCGCCAAACCAATAGGTGCTGCGCTCGGGCAGGAAGCCGCTGTTGAGGTTGATCGAGATCCAGTTGTTCAGGAAGTTGAGGGTGTCGAAGTCGCCCTTGACCACGCCCATGCCGACGACCGCCTTGGTCAGCACGTCGTCGAAGGGACGGAACAACTCGTCGGGGTTGTTATCGGCGGCAAAGGCGGGCTTGGGCGCCGAGGTCACCCACAGGGCGACGTTGCCGGCCAAGAGTTCCTGTTGGATCACGGCTTCGTCGTCGTATTGGCGCAACTCGGCTAGCGGGAAGAACTGCTGTGCGGCCTGGACCGAGACCGCGCCGCGGCGCACGCCGATCACGGTGCCGGGGTTGTTGAGGTCTTCCACGCTCGCGCCCGCCTCGATCAGGGAGCGGTTGGCGACCACGTCCTGGCCGAGGCCGGTGTGGTAGGAGTTCGTAAAATTGATGCGCAGGTTGCGCGCGGGCGTCACCGTCATGCCGCCGATGATGAGATCGAACTTGCCGGTGAGAAGGGCGGGGATGATGCCGTCCCAGGCGGTGGGGATCAGCTCCAGTTCGACCCCCATGTCCTCGGCCAGCTTGGTGGCCACATCGACCTCGAAGCCGATGTACTCGCCCGATTTGCTGCGGAAGGCCCAGGGCACGAAGGCGCCGACGCCGACGCGCAGCGCGCCGCGCTCCTGGATGCGGTCGAGCACGCTCTCGCCCTCGGCCTGAGCAGGTGTGGGCTGGGCAAGGGTGGCGAGGGTGAGCCCGAGCACGGCCAGTCCGGCCAGAAAACGTCTGCGTAAGGTCATGGTTGGTCTCTCACTTCCGGCCGCTCGGGCCAACTCAATTGCTCAACTGCCACTTACGCGCCAGTTCCTCGAAAAACCCGCGCTCGCGCCGCAGTCCGATCCAGGTGTTGACGTAGTTGATCCAGACCTGGTCGTTCTGGGGCAGCAGCATGGCCACCGGCGTCGGCGCCTTGGGGCTTGCCACCGGCACCACCATCATCTGCGGAAAGCGCTCGACTAGCTTGAACGCCTCCACGTTGGAGGTGATGTGGGCGTCCGCCCGCCCGGCCAGCACCTCTTGGAAGTCGCGCGCGGGCGCCTCGACGATCTTGTGGGTGGCGTTGGGCAGGAACTGCTTGACCTGCTGCTCCTGGGTGGTGCCAAGCGTCGCCGCCACCGTCACCTCGGGCTTGTCGAGATCGGCCCAGTCGCCAAAGCGCGCGGCGTTGTCTTTGAGGGTGAGCGGCACGGTGGCCAGCGAAAAATAGCTCTGCGAATAGCCCGCCACCTTGGCGCGTGCCGCCGAGACCGAGGCCGAGCCCGTCAGGTGATACTTGCCCGCGATCACCCCGTTGACCAGCGTCTTCCAGTCGGTCGGCACGAACTCCACCGCCACGCCCAGGTCTTCGGCCAGCGCCGTCATCACGTCGATGTCGTAGCCGGTGTAGCTGTTGGTGGCCGGGTCGCGCATGGTCATGGGGTTCCAGTCGCCGGTGGTGCCAACGCGCAGCACGCCCCCGCTCAGGATCTCGTTGAGTGCCGACTGGGCCTGGGCCGCAGTCTGGGCCGCAGTGGCCAGGGCAAGGCTGAGGAGTGCGGCCCCAAGCGGGCGCAAAATCGCATTCATAGGCGGTGTTTCCCGGTGTGAACGGTGGCTTGCCTGCCGAGTTAGACGGCAATGCAAAACGAATGCAAAGGAAAAGTGCACAGCCGCGGCGATCCGATGCACAGTGGTTCCCTCGGAGCAGCCAGGGGGGACGGCGATGGCATGGGTCACGGCAACGGTGCGGCGGTGCGTCTGGCTCGCAGTGCTCCTGCCCTTCGTGCTCGGGGGCTGTGCGGGCAACTGGGGGTGGTACGTGGTCGATCCTTCCACCGCCCAAGGCCGCACCAACCTGTGGTTTCTGGTCTCGGGCGTCTGGGACACCGTGTTGCTCTCGCTCGCCGCCATCGCGCTCTCGGTGGTCCTTGGCCTGATGGTGGCCATGCCCGCGCTCTCGCCCAAGCCGTGGCTGCGCCGCTTCAACCGCGTCTATGTCGAGATCGTGCGTGCCGTGCCGCTCCTCGTGCTACTGCTCTGGGTCTACTACGGGCTGCCGGTGGTGGCGGGGATCTCCATCGGCGTGTTCTGGGCCGGGGTGCTGGCGCTCGGGCTCAGTGACAGCGCCTTTCAGGCAGAGATTTTTCGCGCTGGCATCAATTCGGTGCCCAAGGGCCAAGTCGAGGCCGCGCGCGCCATCGGTCTTGGCTATTGGCAGACCATGCGCCTCGTCATCCTGCCCCAGGCGATACGCCGCATCCTGCCTGCCCTTGGCAATCAGTTCGTCTTCGTGCTCAAAATGTCGTCGCTGGTCTCGGTGATCGGCATGCAGGAGCTGACCCGGCGCGCCAACGAACTGGTGGTCACCGAATACCGTCCGCTGGAGATCTATACCGTGCTGGTGATCGAGTATCTCCTCTTGATCCTGGCGGTTTCGGCGGGGGTGCGCTGGATGGAGCGGCGCATGGCCGTGGGTGAGGAACGGTGAGGCAGTAAGGCATGAGCGCCTGGATCAGGATGCTGAGCGACGAGGAGGCAGAGGGTCGGCTGGCTGAGCTGCTGGCGCTCGCGCGCACGCCCCACGGCACGGTGGACAACGTGATGCGCGTGCATTCGCTGCGCCCGGCAAGCCTTGAGGGCCACGTCAAGCTCTACCGCGCAGCGCTGCATGATGACGACAATACCCTGCCGCTCTGGCTCCAGGAGACGGTGGCCTCCTACGTCTCGATCCTCAACGACTGCCCCTATTCGCTGGCCAACCATTGGGCCAACGCTGCCCACCTGATCGACGATCCGGCCCGCGCGCGCGCCATCGAGGCTGCGCTCCACGCGCAAATGCCCGAGGCGGCGCTTGGTGGGCGCGATCTGGCCTGTCTTGTCTATGCCGGCAAGCTCACCCTCACCCCCGGCGCCATGGTCGAGGCGGATGTGGCGGCGCTGCGTGAGGCCGGTCTCGATGACGGTGAGGTTTTGGAACTCAACCAAATCATCGGCTACTTCAACTACGTCAATCGCTGCCTCAATGGCCTCGGCGTCACCACCGAGGGCGATGTGGTGGGCTACTACGCAGCCGAGGAGGACGCGTCATGAGTTACGCCAAGGCCGAAGCGCTCGATGCCGAGGCGATCCCGGTGATCGATCTCGCGCCGCTGCGCGAGGGCACCGATCCCGAGAGCGTCGCCAAGGCGCTCCAGGCGGCGAGCACCGGGCTCGGCTTTCTCTATGTCAGAGGCCACGGCATCCCGGAGACGGTGATCGAGACGGCGCGCGCCGAGGCCTATGCCTTCTTTCGCGCGCCAGCCACCGACAAGGAACACGTCCGCGTATCCGAGCGCCATCGCGGCTGGATCGGCCAGGGCGGGGCCAAGATGCAGGACGGCGCCCGGCCCGACCTCAAGGAGAGCTTCATCTGGGGGCTCGAAGACGCTGAGGGCCGCACCCCCGAAGACCATGCGCTGCGCGGCCCTAACCGCTGGCCCGCGAGCCATCCCGGCCTGCGCCCGGCTGGCATGGCCTTCTTCGAGGCGGCCCACGCGCTGGCCCACCACCTCATGCGCGGCTTTGCGCTCGGGCTCGATCTGGCCCCAGACGCCTTCCTGAAGAGCACGACGCGGCCCCTCTCGCGGGCCTCCTTCGTCTATTATCCACCCCAGCCCGCCGATCTCGGGGCGGAGCAGTTTGGCGTCGGCCCCCATACCGATTTCGGCGTGCTCACCATCCTGGCCCAAGACGATGTCGGCGGGCTCCAGATCCAAGGCCGCGACGGAGCCTGGCTGGCCGCGCCGCCAATCCCTGGCACGCTGGTGGTCAATGTGGCCGATCTGCTGGCGCGCTGGACCGACGGCGCCTACGTCTCGACCCCCCACCGCGTGGTCAATGCCTCAGGGCGCGAGCGGCTCTCGCTGGTGCTCGCCTACGACCCAGACCCCGAGACGCTGATCGATCCCAAGGCGCTCTTTGGCTCCGATCACACCACCAAGGCCGAGCCGATCACCTGTGGCGACTATCTGATCTGGCGCTTTGGCAAAGCCTTCGCCTATCGCAAGGGCTGAGCCGGTGGCCGGGGCCGCATCGCTCGCTGGCGAGAGCGTGGACCT
>JBCDHK010000252.1:0-5927 GCA_038750185.1 Pseudomonadota bacterium | reverse complement strand
TTCGGACGACAGTCAAGAAGCGATTGGCCGCCTCCTTGTCGATCGGGGCTTCGACCGGCTCGCGCCCGTCCCAAATCCCCACGTCACGCAGCAGCATCCTTACATCCGCTGACGCCGTTCCTTCGGGCTCGTCGCGTTCTTCTCTTTCGACATCGGCCACGGCTTGGCTTCCTGCTTCTTGAGAAACCGACAAGAGCGACTCGTCGCCATCACAGCGCTTGGGGTGGACCTTGATCCATAATCTACCAGCCGCCGCCGTTTGCTTGCAGGCTATGTGAACTCGGCAAGGTCGCTGCCCAATCTGCGTCGGCCCGACAATTCTCGGCTCGCTAGGGAAGCGAGGAGATGTCCGAAGGCAACCGCACCGGGCTGGGGCAGTCGAATGGCTTGACCACCGTCCGGCGCAGCCTCAAAGCGGTGTGCGGTATCGAGTCGAAACCTGTCTGCTTCCTTGCGCAGTTCACCGAGCCAAGCAGCTTGGGCAACCTGCCGCGCAGCCATGCTTTCTGGATAAGGCGTCGCTCGGCCATGGGTGTCTCCTACTGCGGATGGCCCGGCATCAGATCGTAGGGCAAGGCAAAGCCCTCCACGGCGCGCATGCGGGTGCACCACCGGGCGATATGGGGATACTCGGACGCCCAGTCGATGGGGTATTCATCGGGGTAGAACAAATAGCCAGAGCAGGCGAGATCGGCGGTGGTCAGCCACGGCGCGGCGATCCAGTCGCGGTGCTCCAGGTGGGCATCGAGCACAGCCAGCGCGGCGCGCGCGCGCATCTCCAGGAAGGCGATCACCTCGGGCACGCGCTTGTCCTCGGGCGCTAGGCGCGAGAAAAACCGCCAGGGGCCGAGGTAGCCCGAGAGTTTTTGACAATCGAACAACATCCAGCGCAGCGCCTCGCGGGCGTTTTCGGGGCCTGGATCGAAGAAGGCGTTCTCGCGCGCGGCGATGTAGTCGAGGATGGCGCCCGATTGGGTGATGGTCTGGCCGCGGTGTTCGAGCACGGGCACCTCGCCCATGGCATTGAGGGCGCGAAACTCGGGGGTGCGGGTGGCGCCGTTGAAGAAATCGACAAACACCGCCTCCCAGTCGAGCCCGGCCAGGGCCAGCGCCAGGGCGGGCTTGTAGGCGTTGCCGGACTGGGCGAAGCAGTGCAGGCGGTAGCGGTTCATGCGCAGCCCTTGTCTGTGGTCGGTCCTGAGGTGTGGTGGAGAAGGCCGGGCCGTCCCCCGCACACACTATCCACGCAATAGCCATGCTCGACGCATACGCGCAAGCCCAACAGCACCAAGCGGTGCGCGCGCGCCCGGCTGGGGCGCCTCAAAGAGCGGCGGCAGCAGGCTCCATCACCGGCTCGGCCCCGGTCTCGATGCGCACTAGGCGAAGCTGGGTCTCGGGCAGCATGCGGGCTGCGAAAAACCGGGCGGTGGCGCGTTTGGCCGCGTAGTAGGGCGCCTCCTCGGTGCCCGTGGCCAGGGCCTTGGTGGCTGTGCGCGCCATCCGCGCCCAGGAGACCCCCATGCAGACCAGTCCGAACAGATGTAAGAAGTCGGTCGCCCCGGCCAGCGCCGCATTGGGGTTTTTCAGGCCGTGGCTGGCAAAAAACAGCGTCGCCTTTTCGAGATCCTTGGCGGCGGCTTGGAGCGGCGTGAGCATATGGTCGCGCAGCCAAGGATCACCCGCATCATCGGCCACCTCCTCCTTGACGGTGGCGAAGAAGGCGCGCACCGCCGCACCGCCGCCTGCGCCGAGCTTACGCCCGACCAGATCGAGCGCCTGGATGCCGGTGGTGCCCTCGTAGACCGTGGTGATGCGCACATCGCGGGCCAGTTGTTCGAGCCCGACATCGGCGACATAGCCCGCCCCGCCCAGCACCTGCTGGGCCAGCACGGTGGTGCGAAAGCCCTCCTCGGTCAGATAGCCCTTGGCCACGGGGGTGAGGAGCGCCAGCAGGGCACCGGCACGCTTGCGCTCCTCCGGATCTTCGTGGCGGGCCTCGGCATCGAGCAGCGTCGCGACCCAGGTGAGAAAGGCCAGACCGCCCTCGGTAAACGCCTTTTGTTCGAGCAGCATGCGCCGCACATCGGCATGCACCACCAGCGGATCGGCGGGGCCGTCGGGGTTGGCCACCCCGTCCACAGCGCGCCCTTGCAGGCGCTCGTGGGCGTGGGCCGAAGCTTGGGCGTGGGCTGCCTGAGCCACGGCCAGGCCCTGCATGCCGACCAGCAGGCGGGCGTGGTTCATCATGGTGAACATCTGTGCCAGCCCGCGGCCTTCCTCGCCCACCAGCCAGCCGGTGGCGCCGTCGTAGCTCATGGCGCAGGTGGCGCTGGAGTGGATGCCCATCTTGCGCTCAAGCCCCGTGCAGGCCAGCGCGTTGCGCGCCCCGAGACGCCCCTCCTCATCGACGAGGAATTTCGGCACCACAAACAGCGAGAGGCCCTTGGTGCCCGCCGGCGCCTCGGGCGTGCGCGCGAGCACCAGATGGACGATGTTCTCGGCCAGATCATGCTCGCCCGCACTGATCCAGATCTTTTGGCCCGTAATGCGGTAGCTGCCGTCGGGTGCGGGCTCGGCGCGGGTTTTGACCAGGCCGAGATCGGTGCCGCATTGCGGTTCGGTCAGGTTCATGGTGCCCATCCAGGCGCCTGAGGCGAGCGGCGGCAAATAGGTGCGTTTTTGCGCCTCCGAGCCATGGGCCGCCAGCGTGCGATAGGCGCCAGAACTGAGGCCATGGTACATCATCAGCCCCATATTGGCCGCCGATTTCAGCGTGCCCACACTGAGGCCCAGCGCTGCGGGCATGCCCTGTCCGCCCCATTCGGGATCGGCTTCGAGGCCCGACCAGCCACCCTCGCGAAACAGATCATAGGCGCGGCGAAACCCTTCGGGGGTGTAGACCACACCGTTTTCCAGCCGACAGCCCTGGCGGTCGCCCACGGCATTGAGCGGCTGGAGCACCTCGGCAGCGATGCGCTCGGCCTCGGAGAGCACGGCCTCGGTGGTGTCTTGGCTCAGATCGGCGTAGCCTGCGATCTCAGCGTGGGTGTGGATTGCCAGAACTTCGTGCAACACAAAGCGATACTCGCGCAGCGGCGGCAGATGGGCGTGCATGGCAGGACCTCCGGCGTTGGCTCAAAGCTAGCGTAACAGAGATGGGGGTGGGCGTCTTGTTCTGCCATGTTCACAGTGTCGCGCCACCGCTGAGGCAGGTTCTGTCGGGCGAGGTGCTCGTGCTCTTTGGGCGCCTGCCTACGCAAGCGTTTGACAGCGCCCTCTGCTGTGGCCTGTCATAGAACCCCGACCGACGGAGAACCCGGATGACCGACAAACCCATTGCGCTGGTGAGCGGCGCTGCCCGCGGCATCGGCCAAGCCTGTGCCGAGGCGCTGGCTGCAGAAGGCTACAAGCCGATCCTGGCCGATATCGAGGCCGACGCCGTCCAGAGCACCGCCCAAAGCCTTGGCGCAGATGCGGTGGGCTATGGCGTGGATATGGGCGATCCGGCCCAAATCGAGGCACTGTTTGCGCGCATCGAAGCCGAGCACGGTCCCGTCGCGGCGCTCGTCAACAACGCCGGCATCGCCTTGCCGGGGGATTTTCTCGACTATGATCTCGCCGCCTTCGAGCGGGTGATCGCCGTCAATCTGACCGGCGTTTTCGCCGCCACCCAGCGTGCAGCGCGCACCATGGTTGCCCAAGGCATCAAGGGCGCGATCGTCAACATGTCCTCGATCAACGCCCAAGTCGCGATCCCGGCGATCCCGGCCTATTGCGCCTCCAAAGGCGGGGTGATGCAACTGACCAAGGCGGCGGCACTGGCGCTGGCCCCGCATGGCATCCGCGTCAATGCCGTGGGTCCAGGCTCCATCGACACCGCGATGATGGCCGGGATCAACGCCAATCCGGAGGCGATGGCACGCGTGCTCTCGCGCACGCCCTTGGGACGCGTTGGCCAAGCCCGGGAAGTGGCCCAAGCGGTGGCGTTTTTGGCCTCTGAGCGCGCCAGCTATATCACTGGCGAGACGCTTTATGTCGACGGCGGGCGGCTGGGGCTGAATTACACCTGCTGAGGCGCTACCCGCGGTTTCTCAACCACCAGCCCGCGCCGGTTGGGCCGGATCGCTCACCCGGCGCTTGCGCTCTCAAACCAGCTGCGCTCGGCGAACACGGCCCGGGCGTCCTTGCGGATTGCGGCCAGGATCGGGTTGCGCTGGGTTGATTTGACGGCGTTCTCCACGCGCGTGCAGGCGGTAGAGCGTGGCCTGTCCCGCCGCATTGTAGCGCTCGCGCTGGGCCGCGGAGTAGCTCTTGGTCTTGGCATGATAGACAAAGCAATCGATGGCCACCGCGCAAAGAAACCCGGCATCGAGGGCGCGAAAGGTGAGATCGTTTTCCTCGCCGTAGCCCATGGGGAAGTTGCTCTCGTCAAAAAGGCCCACGGTCTCGATCACTTTGCGCCGCAGGGCGAGGCAAAAGCCGTTGATCTGCTCGACCACCGGGTACTCAAAGCGGGCCGCGTAGCCCGTGCAATGGGCGTAGACCGCTTTCAGTACACTCGGTTCGGCGCTCAGCATACCAGGCGCGGCATGGGGGCCGGGCAACTCCGGGATCGACTGCCAACCGCCTGCATTGGAGAGCGGGCCGACGAGGCCGATCTGCCAGTTGGCGGCCATGCAGGCGTCGATCCGGTCGAGCCAATCGCCCAAAACCAGCGTGTCGCTGTTGAGCACGACCACGGTCTCGGCGCGGCTTGCCTGCAGGCCGGCGTTGGCGGCTTTGCAAAAGCCGCTGCCCCGCTCGCGCCGGATCAGCTGGGTCTGCTCGGGCGCGCGGGCTTGGGCTGCCTCGCACAGCCGCTGAGCCTCCTCCGCTGAGCCATCATCGACCACGATCAGCCGGTCGGCGGGGGTGAGGGTGGGTGCGATCGAGGCCAGACAAGGGCCGACGTGCTCGGGGCTGTTGTGGACGCAAACCACCACGTCCACCCCCTGGCGGATGCGCGCGCTCATCAGGCGCGCTTGATGTGGGAGGCGCGGGCGAAGAGCGTCGAATACGCCATGGTGTCGGGCAGGAGGCCCACGCGCAACTCGGGCGTCTCGGCGATGGCCAGCGGCAGCGAAAGCTGGTCGCGTTTGGAGCCTCGCATCATCAGCCGCCACCACGCCGCGCAGAGCGCGCGCACCGCCGGGGCCTTGGGCTGAAGCGCCATCACCATGGTCTCGTAGAGCGCGGGCGTGCGAAAGGCGGCGTGGGTGTGCAGGCGGCTCAGCGCCTCGACCAGCACCATGGGCTCCTCCTTCTTGAAGCGGATACAGGCGGCAACCTCAGCCATCACGCCTTGACGGTCGGGGTGGCGGAAGGTGGCGAACTCGGCGCCCTCGCTGTCGAGGCGGGCGATCAGTTCGGTGGGATCGACACAGATCAGCACGCTGCCATCGACCCAGAGCACCCAGTCGTAGGCCGAGAAATACGTCGGCAGGTGTAGCTTGACAAAGCGCGCCGAGCGGCGCGGGTCGGCATTGGTGTAGTTGGCCTGCACCGGCTGCCAACCGTGGAGCGCTTCGAAACGGCGGTCGGTGACGAGGTAGAAATCGGCCGTGCCAGCCCAGGCCGGATCCACAGGCAGCAGCCGGTCGAAGCCGCCGAAGATCGCGCTCACCACGGCCAGGCGTTTGCGGGCGGGGTTGTGGATCGCAAAAGGGCGCAGCGCCTGCGGATCCTCCGGCGAGAGCGCCTTCTCCCCCGGTGCGCCCAAGGGGGCGCTGGTGCGCACCAAATACTCCGCCGCCCACTGCGCCAGCCTGCGCCCATCCGCCCCCGCCATCGCCTCACAGGGGGCGAGCGCTTGGACGAGGCCCTGCTTGGCATAATGGCGTGCCGCCTCGGCCTTGCTGGGCAGGGCATGGGTCTCAGCGTACCACGCG
>JBCDHK010000251.1:0-5962 GCA_038750185.1 Pseudomonadota bacterium | reverse complement strand
GGTCCGCCGAACGCAGCCTGACCGGGGAGCCGTACCACGAGCCGCCGCGCAGAACGGCTAAATTGGTGTCACCCGTCTGCCACACTGAGCCATCACGAGGCGCCCCCTCGTAGCTCTCGTTCCAAGCATCAGCGCACCACTCGTAAACGTTGCCATGCATGTGACGCAGACCCCAAGCATTCTCCGCCAATGGCATCTCATCTACAGGCACCGTCCGCTTGCGGTACTCACCCGCCACACCAGCGCCATAGGTGTAGTTGCCATCGTAGTTTGCCTGATACGTCGAAACCGTCTCACCAAAGAAAAATGGCGTCGTCGTCCCCGCACGACACGCATACTCCCACTCCGCCTCTGACGGCAGACGATACTCAACCCCAGTCTCCCCAGACAGCCATGCGCAGTAACCCTCAGCGTCCTCACAACTCACGTTGATCACCGGGCGACGGCCACGGCCCCACCCTTCATCGTCAGGCTTCTTGCGCCGCTTCGCCTTGCAGTACGCCTCGTACTCCTCAAACGTCACCGCATTTCGGCCCAACGCAAACGACCGCGCAAAACGAACCTCTCGCTGAGGGCCTTCATCGTCATCCCTGTACTCCTCGCTTTCCGGCGAGCCCATCGTAAAGTGCCCCGCCGGGATCACCACCATCTCAGGCGCAAACGGCGCATCGGAAAACACCGCCTGCGGCGGCAGATGGCCAGTGCGCTCGATCCGCTCAGGGCGACGCCAGTCCGCGACATGCGCCTTCCAGTCCGTCGCCGCCCGAAGCTGTTCGCGCCGCACCTCGGCCCGGTCAAACCGCGCCCCGGCAATCCGCGCGCCGGCAAAACTGCACCCCGTCAGCCGCGCCCCGGTAAAATCACACCCCGGCAGATCGCAGCCGTCAAAACGTACCCCAGACCAATCGGCAAACCGCAGATCCCGCCCAAGATCAAACCCCGCCGCGCGAAACAGCGCCATGGTGTCGTGGGGATTGGCCGCCAGCACTGCCGTGCGCCGCGCCTCCAGCGCACCGTAGCCGATCCGGCTGGGAGCCTTAGTCATCGCGGCGCACGCCGTCTTCGGCCCGAAAGGCAAGCTTGTGATGGCCGAGCGGGATCAAGCCGTCCTCGCGCGTCTCCAGCGTAAGGGCACTGAGGCGCGCCATCACGCGCTGGAGGGCGACGGGGGCGGGTTCGCTGCCATCGGTCTTGGCGAGATCGGGGAGGTCTTCGTCCACGTCGAGTTCCTTGGGATAGGTGGAAATGGTCGCCTCGACCGTGCTGCCATCGCCAAGCCCCTCCAGCGTGCAGAGCACCGCTTCGAGCACGCAGCGCAGTACGCCGCTGTCGCGGGCCAGTTCCCAGAACGGGCGGTGCGGATCGCCGCCATGGCCGGTCGGCTGATCGGGCAGGATCGGGTGGCCGGTGTCGCGGAAATGGTGGCCGTCGAATTCCTCGCAGCACTCCGTGAGCCGCAGGCCCTCGCCGCACAGGCGCAGATGCACGGCGCGCAGGCCGAGCCGGTCGAGGCGGCGCGAGATATGGCAGCGCAGCGTGACCAGCAACTGGCGGCTGTCGCCTTCGGTGAGCGTGCCGGGGGCCTGCGACAATTCCAGGCGGACCGAGGCCAAGTCGTCGACCGGGTTGTCGGGGGTGTCGTCAAGGCGGAGGGGACGGGGGTTTGTGCTTGCAACGGGGTCTGGCAGGGTGGCGAGGTAGGCGTTGAAGTCTTGCAGGGTGCCGCCGAACCAGGATGGGTGTTGGGGGTCGAAGCCGACGGCCTCGGCTACGGCTTGGCGCTTTTGTAGGGTCAATGTGCCCTTGCAGAGGTCCTGGCGCAGGGTCTCCCAGGGCTTGTCCTTGGTGGCGCGAGAGGTATGGTCCGGCATTCGTTCGAGGATGCGATAGGCGCACTGGGCCAATTCGGTCGCCGTGGTGAAGCGCGGGGCTCTGCGGCTCTTGCGGGCGAATATTGCTTCTTGGGCGAGGATGGACGTCACCTTGTCCCGCCCTTCGATCAACTCACTCTTCGGTTCTAGCTTTGGCATCCTGCCCTCCCGCCCCAGGCATCGCCCAACGCGGATCAACAAACAACAACATCGAAACAACACGCAATGTGAGCACTCTGTTGTTGGCAGCCCAATGTGTGGTGCGTCGGATGTTGGCGAGCGTTGGCGCGAAGTTGAGGAACGGTGTTTCGATCTGCGCGAGGTCTCTCCCAGGCCATGGTGGCCGTTTTGCACGGGAGATGCCAGATGGACGGAATACTCGAACTCGGCGCGCTTGCGATTGGGGATGCCTGGAAGGCGGTCGCGACTGCGGCGCCGGCTGGAGAAATGATCGAGGCGTGGGCGGCGGTGGCCGCCTACACACTGCTGATGGTGGGGGTCATCTGCCACATGCGCCGCCACCGGCCTGTCGACCGCGCCGAGTGGCTGCACTGTCTGGGCTATTCCGTGCTCGTCGCCAAGGTGCTGCTCTACGCGGTGGCGCTGTCGTTCTGACGTAAAACGGGGCTGGCGTGTGGCCGACGGGTCGCCGGCCCTCACACCGCGAACAGCCGGTCGTCCCACCAGACCGGCGTCTCCAGTCCGACTGAAATCTGCGGAAAATCCGGGTGCGCCGTGTTGAGCAGCACGGTGCGCTCGATGGGGGCGATGGCGCTCGGCACTAGCAGGATTGCTGAGCGCTTCTCAGTCGCCCAAGCGTGGCCAAAGCGCGCTGCCTCGGGTCAGCCGGGAGTGCGCCAGCCGGGCGCTTGGTGCTCGGCGAATACCGCATAGCTGACGCTGGCTGGGACCGTGATCTCGATGAAGTGCTGCCCGCACGGCAATTCGCCCGAGAAATGAGCCAGCTTCTCCAGCATGGCCGTGGCGTAGTGCTCGCTGGCATAGATCACCGGATCGCCCACCAGATGCCAGCGCCCGCCATGGAGGCCCGCGCCACCGTCGCTCCAGATCGGGAAGGGGCTCGCTGGGTCACTGATGCGATAGCAGCACAACGGGCCGCGCAGGACGCGGTGGTTCATGCCGGGCAGGGATGCGCTCAGGCGGCGAAGCCGGCCTCGGCCCGCGTCAGCAGATCGGCCACGGCATCGGCAACGGCAGAACTGGAGGTCGCCAGCGCAAGCGGCGCCCGTCCGTCGAGCATGGGATGGGGGCGCTCCAGAAAGCGCATGGTGCGGGAATGGTCGTCGCCGTAGAGCGTGAGCGCCTGGGCGTAGACGCGGGCAAACTCGTAGAGCTTTTCGCTGCTCTCGCGGGTCAGGGGTTTAGCGCGCGTCTGGCGCGTCTGGCGCGTCTGGCGCGGCGGTAGCTGGCTTCGGGCAACACGTGGTTGAAGGCCCGGCTGCCGATGCAGGTGCGCAGGGCTTCCGCGCTCTTCAGCGGCAACCCTTCGGCGACGCGGTGAGCGAGGGCGAGGCGGGTAGCGGCATTCTCAAGCCCGAGCAGACCGGCCAGGCGCAGCGCCATGGGGCCGGTCTGGGGGAGATCTGTGTCGAGGGAGGCGGCCATGGACGATCTCTAGTGTGTGTCAGTTGATCGCAGCGTAGCGATCAGATGGCGTATGCGCAATCTGCGCTGCTCCCGATGGTGGGAACAGGCGTCTGATGGGGGGAATGGGAACAGGCGTCTGATGGGAGGAAGCGGCACGACCCCGCCGCCGACAACAACAACCGCTACCCCTACTGACACCCGGGACGACCACCACCTTGTCGTCTGTCACGGGGCGCGAATGAACCCACGTGGGAGCGCTCTCAGAAGGACCCGCGACGGGGATACCGCCGCGGGAACTTAGCCTTCAGCGCAACCGTGGCATCTTGGCGCTGTAGCCCAGTGGGATCGGATCGAGGGCATCTATCGCTGTGCGCAAGTGTGGTGCGCACCAGGTGCCTTGGTCGACATAATCAAGCTGCGTCAATCCGATATGGGCCTGGCGATTGAACCAAGCCCGGGCGTAGGCCGCCCCCAGATCCTTCAGGCCACTGTTGTAATGGGCGGCCAAGAATGGGTGTTCTCGCCCCTTCTTTGTCGGATCGACTGTGATGGCCATGGAGATCTCATCGTCGGGGGGCTGGTTACGAAAGGTGGCTACCGCTGGCATTCCGAGTACTTCTAAGTCAAAGCTCACCTGGTCCTCCCCAGTCAGGCCAATCCAGAGACCTGAAGTGCGATCCAGTTCGATGAGACCGCGCTGAATACCCGCATTAGCAGCGATAATGAGCAGTTTGCGTTGTATGTGTACTCGCAGCCGTTTGTTGAAAGATGGGTATTTTTGTAGTGTTGTGTTCATTGGATTTCCTTGCTCGAAGGGATATTGCAGTCAAAGCGTTTGGTATCGTGCGATGTCAGGCGGCGTCTGCTCTCCTTTGCTGGCGGGTCATCTCGGCGGCTAGCCGCTCGGCCTCGGGGCGGGGGAGGTGGGCGTCGTATTCGAGGAGGGCGGCGCGTTCTTCGTAGGTGTCGTGTTGGTCTGGGGTGAGGTCGGCCAGGAGCGCCGCCGCCGGGGGTGCCGCCTGCGACAGTCGCGACATCTGCGACAGGGCGGGGCTCCCCGCGTCCACGGCCCGCTTGCGGGCCGCGATCCGCGCCAGGGCCGCGCCGACATCGAAGGTGAAGGGCGCCGTCATGGCCGGTTGATCCGCCATGCCTGGCCCACCGTCTTGCCCGCAACCGTGGTGCCTGCGGGACAGGGGAGCAGCCAGTGGTTGGTCTCCAGGGTCTTGAAGGCAGAGCGCACCAGTGGCGCCGCCCGTAGGGCACTGGGGCCGCGACGCACCGCTGAGCGCACGTCGATGCAGGGCTCTCGCCAGCGCTCGATCAGCCAGAGGCGCAGGGTCTCGGCATTCGCCGTGGCTTCCGAGACGGCGGGTGCGTCGTAAAGGCGTTGTGCCTCAGAGAGATACCAGGCCATCAGCGCAACCGCCTCCGCCATGGTGGCCTCCTCGACGCTCTCAGCCTCCGCCTCAGTGTAGAGCGTGATCACCCCCGCGATCCGTGCCGCCTGCTCGGCCGCCTTGGAGGCAAAGCCCGTCAGGGCCGCGAGCGGACCGTCTGGGCGCTGGTCACGCTCGACGGCGTTGTGGAACTCAACCAGCAATGCCCGCGCCCCCTCTGAGAGGCGCAAGAGCCTCGGCTGGAGTTCGCGCGGCTCGCCTTCTCGGGTCTCGGCCTCGCGCGCCAGCAACCCCCTAATCCGCGCGCCGTAGGCATCGAGCGCCACTGCGGCCTGTCGCAAGGCTTGCGACCGCTGCGACACCGCGGGCTCCTCGGTCGGGATCTGGCGGTAGCCGATGCGGCTCTCGGGGTAGGCGACCAGCATCCGCGAGAGCAGGCCCTGGTCGCGCAGCACCGGATCGGCCAGGAGGGTCTCGCCGACCCGGCCTTGTACCATGAGATGGGCGCTGGTGCGCCGCGCCGCGTAGCTGGTGGCGGCTTCGCTGGCGCGGGTGCGCCTCAAGGTGCCGCCATCCCAGAGTTGCGAGAGCCCGGCGCCGGTCTTGAGGCGGTTGTCGGCGTTCATGGCGTGGCCGCCGAAGAGTTGGCCGCCCTCGTCCGAGAACACCCCCACCGAGGGCTGGCCATGCTCGAAGTGGCGGCAGAGGCCCTCAATGGTCGGGTCGCTGAACAGCAGATCGGGGGCAAGCGGCGGTGTGGGCGGCGGTCCGAGGGCTGCGAGGTCGGCCTTTTGCTCGTCCGCGTCGCCGCTCTGGCGTAGGATGGCCTTGCGGCGATGCTCGTGGAGATCGGCCTTGTCCTGGTGTTCAGCGAGGGCGCTGCGGTGGGCGCGTCGGCGGCTCTGCTCGGCCTCGCGCACCGGGGCGAGGGCCAGCTTGTCGCAGCCCGATTTACGCTCGCCCGAGGTGGCGATGGACAGGCAGTAGAGGCTGACGGGCGCCTGGCCGCCCAGAGTCTCCACATCGGCGAGGGCCTGGGTGGCGAGGCTGGCGGCCGCGAGCACGCTTTGCAGCGCGAGGGCG
>JBCDHK010000250.1:0-5996 GCA_038750185.1 Pseudomonadota bacterium | reverse complement strand
GCTCATCGCCATGGTCGCGCCCCACTCGCTGGCGGCGCTGCTCACCATCGCCGCACGCTGGCCGGGCGCCGAGGTGCTGTTTCGCTCGGACCGCGACGGCGCCAAGGGCATTCCGCCCGCCTATGAGCTGGGCTGGAACCACACCACGCTGCGTGCGCTGCGCGTCGATCCCTCGATCACCTACCTCCAGACCGCCTACATGGGCGCAGACCCCCTCGCCTCCATGGCGCGCATGGTGGAGATGTTTGGCGATGAGGTTCCAATCCACACCGAGATCACCCGTTTCGACGGGCGCCCGCAACTCTCGGGCCTGCCGCTGGTGCGCTTTACCAGCGAAGAGCGCCTCGATGAGATCGTCGCCATCCACGAGGCCAACGACTGCCCCGTCTTCAACCCCCACCGCTACACGCTGGAAGAGGGCGGCATGAAGGCGACCGATCCGGTGCAGCTGGCCTTCAAGCGCGAGTGCGATCCCAAGGGCTTGCTCAACCCCGGCAAGATGATCGCCTGGGACGACCCGGACTGGGATTTTTCCGCGCAACGCTTCTACACCTACCCAGGGCTCTCCCAAGGCTTGGCGCGCACCTCCTGATACGACGCAGCCCCCCACTACCTCGCGCCCCAGACCATCACCCGCGACAGGGCGGCTTGCCCCGGGGCCAGCCTGCTGTCATGCTCAAATCTTGATCAAAACGGCAGCAGGAGGCCCCCGTGCGCAAGTTCCTGGTGGTGGTCGACGAGACCCCCGAATGCGCCCAGGCGATGCGCTTTGCCGCGCGCCGGGCGCAAAACACCGGCGGTGGCGTCACGCTGCTCTATGTCATCGCCCCCCAGGACTTTCAGCACTGGATGGGCGTGGCCGAGGTCATGCGTACCGAGGCGCGCGCTGCCGCCGAGGTTCGCCTTAGCGATCTGGCCGCCGAACTCTCGGCGCTGACCGGCATCACGCCCGAGTTCGACATCCGCGAGGGCAAGCCAGCCGAACAACTCCTGGCGCGCATCCGCGAGGACCCCGAGATCGGCGTGGTCGTGCTCGGCGCTTCCGAGGGCGACGACCCGGGGCCGCTGGTCGGCCAACTGGTCGGGCGCATGGCGGGAGAGCTACCGGTGCCGGTGACGATCGTGCCGGGGGGGCTCAGCTTAGAGCGCATCGACGCGGTGTGCTGAGCGCCAAGGCCGGTGCGGGCCTTTCCCTGCCCGGCGCTGCGGCATAGGGTGTCGGCCTGCCGCAGGATAAAGCCCGCGACAAGACCGGGTGAGGAGCGATGAGGGAGGCTGGCATGGTGGGGATCTGCGTCTTTGACGCCTATGGCACGCTGTTCGATGTGACCTCGGCTGCGCGCGCGGTCGCTGCCGAGCCTGGGCGCGAGGCCTTTGCCAGCCAGTGGCAGGCGCTCTCGCAAACTTGGCGCGACAAGCAGTTGCAGTACACTTGGCTGCGCGCGGCCAGCGGCATCCACACCGATTTCTGGAGCGTCACTTGCGACGGGCTCGACTATGCGCTGGAGGCCCATGGGCTGGCCGAGCCGGAATTGCGCGCGCGCCTGCTCGCCCTCTACCGCGCGCTTGCTGCCTATTCGGAGGTGGCCGAGATGCTGAACACGCTGCGCACAGAGGGCTTTAAGACCGCCGTGCTCTCCAACGCCTCGCCCGCCATGCTGGAGGCGGCCATCGCCTCGGCGGGTATCGCCGATCTGCTCGACGCAGCGCTCTCGGCCGAGCAGGTCGGGGTGTTCAAGCCCGCCTTTGCCAACTATGCGCTGGTGCCGGCGTGTTTTGGCTGTGCCCGGCGCGAGGTGTTATTCGTCTCCTCCAACGGCTGGGACGCTTGGGCGGCGGGCGCCTACGGCTTTCGCACCGCCTGGGTCAATCGCCGCGGCGAGCCGGTGGAGCGCTTGCCCGGGCGCCCCGAGCACATCCTGGACGACCTACGTGGCATCCCCGACGTGGCGCGCGCGCTATGATCGCGGCTGAGACCGAGACCGCCTATTTCAGTGCTGCCGATGGGCGTCGCCTCGCCTACCGCGATGAAGGCCCTGCCAAGGCCGCCGGGCTGCCCGTTCTGTGTCTGGCCGGGCTCACCCGAAACGGACGCGACTTCGAGGCGCTGGCGGCCCACTTGTGCGCGCACCGGCGCGTGCTCCGCCTCGACAGCCGCGGGCGCGGTGCCTCGGAGTACGCCCGTGATGCAGCCGCCGAATACACGCTGGCGGTCGAGAGCGCCGACGCCCTCGCCCTGCTCGACCATCTGGAGTGTCCGCGCGCCGTGATCGTCGGCACCTCGCGCGGCGGTCTCATCGGCATGGGGCTGGCCGCGGCCCAGCCTGGGCGCATCGCAGGGCTCGTGCTCAACGACATCGGCGCCGTGGTCGAGGGCCAAGGGCTGGCCGACATCGCCACAAGCCTCAACGGGCGCGCCCACACCGCACCCGCGGACACCGATTTCGACGCCCTCGCCCGCCGCCTCGCGGCAGAGTGTGCCGAGACCTTCACCGGCGTCAGCCACACCCGCTGGCTAACCCACGCCCACGCCCTCTACGACACCGGGGCCGACGGGCGCCCCGTTGCCGCCTTCGACCCGGCCCTAGCCGTCACTGTTGCCGAAGTCACCGGCGCCGACATCGATCTCTGGCCGCTGTTCAATGCTATCGCCCCTAGCATCCCCATGCTGGCGATCCGCGGCGCCAACTCCGATCTGTTTGCCCGCGCCACCCTCGATGCCATGGCCGCGGCGCGCCCTGGGTTGCAGCCCGTCGAGATCGCCGGGCGCGGCCATGTGCCCTTTCTCGACGAACCAGCAGCCCTCACCGCCCTCGACGCCTTTCTGGAGAACCTGTCATGATCGATCCCGCCGAGCCAAGCCAGCACCACGCCAGCGACGCGCCGGAGCCGGTCACCATCCGCGACATTCGCTCCGCCCGCCGCCGCTTAGAGAACCACGCCTTGGTCACGCCCCTGGTCGAGAGCGACGCGCTCAACCGGCTGGCCGGGCGGCGCGTTTTGGTCAAGGTCGAGGCGCTCCAACGCACGGGCAGCTTCAAGTTTCGCGGCGCCTGGTCGGCGATCTCGGCGCTGCCAGAGGCGGTGCGCGCGCGCGGCATCCTGGCCTATTCCAGCGGCAACCACGCCCAAGGCGTGGCGCTGGCCGCGCGCGAGATGGGCGTGCCTGCCACTATCGTCATGCCGCGCGATGCGCCCGCACTCAAGATCGCCAACACCGAGGGCTACGGCGCCGAGGTCGTGCTCTACGACCGCGCCGGGGGCGAGAGCCGCGAGGCCATCGGCACCGCGTTGGCCGAAGAGCGCGGCCTGACACTGGTCAAGCCCTATGACGACCCCCAGGTGATCGCAGGCCAGGGCACCTGCGGGCTGGAGTTGGCCGGACAGGCCCGCGCCATGGGCGTGAGCCGAGGTAATGTCCTGGTCTGTTGTGGCGGGGGCGGCTTGTCCTCGGGGATCGCGGTGGCGCTGGAGGCCGAAGCGCCGGGGCTTGCGGTGCGCACGGTGGAGCCGGTCGGCTTTGACGATGTCGCGCGCTCGCTGGAGGCGGGTGAGCGCCTCGCCCACGACAGCCCGACCACCGCCTCGATCTGCGATGCCATCGTCACGCCCGCGCCCGGCGAGCTGACCTTTCCGCTACTTAGGCGCTTGGCGGGACCGGGGCTGGCGGTCAGCGACGACGAAGCCCTGGCGGCCATGGGCCAGGCGTTTCGCTATCTCAAGCTGGTCGCCGAGCCAGGGGGCGCGGTGGCGCTGGCGGCAGCGCTCTACCGCGGCGAGGCGCTCGACGGCGAGGCGGTGATCGCCGTGCTCTCGGGCGGCAACGTCGAGGCGGCGGTGTTTGCGCGCGCGCTGGAGACGTTGGCCGCCTGATCGACACGGGCAGGGCCGTGCGTTTTTTCGTTCACGCTTGGGCACAGTTCGCGTAAAAGTTGTCGCATCGCCGTTCTTGGCGATCGTTCAGCAGTCTGGCCAGATTCCATGCCCCTGACACTCGACACGGTGACGGCGCTTGCGCCCGATCAGGCGTCGCTCAAGGCCGCCGCCCAGCAGATGAAGCCCGCCCGCTGGCCAGTGCGCGGGCGCGCCGAGGATGGCCCGCTGATCTGGGGCGAGTGCCAGGGCTCGGGCGCCAATCCCTACCGTGTGGTCGTCGATACCGCCGATCTTGGCTACAAGTGCACCTGTCCTTCACGCAAATGTCCCTGCAAGCACACGCTGGCCTTGATGTGGATGGCGGTGGAGGATCCGGACGCCTTTGCCCCGGCGCCGATCCCGGAGTGGGTCAGTGAGTGGCTGGCCAAGCGGCGCAAGAAGCCCGATACGGCTGCGCCCACGCCCGCAAGCCTCACCCGCGTACCCGCCGCCGGCAAAACCGGTGCGGCGCGCCAACTGGCTGAGGCACGCGCGGCTGAAGCGGCCAAGCCCGACCCCAAGGTCGAAGCACGCCGCACGGCTGCCGCTCAAAAACGCGCCAAGGAGACCGAAGCCGGGCTGCTCGGCGCCCTCGACGATCTGGAGCAGTGGATCGCCGATCAGTTGCGCACCGGTCTGGCCGCGCTGCAACCGGCCCTGACCCAACGCACCCGCGCCATTGCCGCGCGGCTGGTCGATGCCAAGGCGCAGGCGCTCTCGGGGCGTCTCGACGAGATGCCCACGCGCGTGCTCGCCCTGCCGCCCGAAGCCCGCCCCGAGGCGCTGATCGCCGAGTTGGGCAAGCTGGTGTTGCTCGCACGCGCCTTTCGTGCTGCACCGGGCGATGCCGAGCTACGCCGCACCCTCGCCACGTCCGAGAGCCGCGAGGCGGTGCTGGACAACCCCCAAGCGGTGCGCGCGACAGCCGTCTGGGAGGTGCTGGGCGAGCGCATCACCACCCGCCGCGACGGCTTGGTGGCGCAATCGACCTGGCTGCTGGCGCTCGACCGCCCGCCAAAGGCCGAGCATCCGCCCTTTGCGCTGTTGCTCGATTTCTTTCCCGCCAGTGCCGGCAAGCGCGCCAGCGCGTTTACGCCGGGTGAGCGCTTTGTCGCGGAAATGGCGTATTATCCGGCCCGTTACCCCTTGCGTGCCCAAATCGTCACCCGCTCCGAGCCCGGAGAGCACCCCGGCACTTGGCCCGACGCCAAGCCCGATCCGCTCGCCTTTTATCTGATGGCCGAGAACGCCGCTCCCTGGACGCTCGCAGCCCCCGTGCTGCTCGGGCCTGGACGGCTTGCCACGGCGGCGGGTGAGGCGCTCTGGTGGCGCGCACACGACAGCACGCACGCGCTGCCCCTCAGTGCGCCGCCTCCAGCCGCCACAAGGGGTATGACGCTGGAGCGCACGGCTGCGCTCTGGGACGGCCACCGCCTGACCCTGCTCGCTGCGCACTCGGACTGGGGGAGGCTAGGCTTTGCCGGCTGACGCGGGAGCAGAGCCGTCAGATCTGGGTATGGCGGATCTGGGCGCGGCGGATCTGGGCGCGGCGGATCTGGGCATGGCAGTCGAACGCCTCAAGGCCGCCTGGGTCACCGGCGCCTCCGCCACAGCCCAAGCCCCCAAGGCCTGGGGGGCGCTGGCTGAGGACGAGCTGGCCACCCTCGCCCTGGCCGGACAGGCGCTGCGCGTCGCCTTGCGCCCGGCCCCGCCGCCCCTCACCGACGTCCCCGATCTGCCGCGTCTGGCGCTGCCGCCCCTACCCGAAGCACTACGCCCGCGCTTTCGCCGCCTGATCGGGACCATGAAGACCCCCGAGCACCGCCTCGATGTGCTGGGCTTGATGGCAGCGCGCGGGTATGCCGCCCATCCCGACGACTGGATGCCGGTGCAAAGCGCTGCCAAAACCCCAGCCCTCTATGCGCCCTGGATCGACTGGCTGGCCCAAGGAAAAACCACGTCCGGTCTGGTGCTGAGCGCGGACACCTGGGACGACTTTGCCCCCACCGCGCGCCGCGCGTGCTTACAAGAGATGCGTGAGCGCGACCCCGACGCCGCCCGCGCCCTGATCGAGGCCAAAG
>JBCDHK010000249.1:0-6018 GCA_038750185.1 Pseudomonadota bacterium | reverse complement strand
CCCGCAGCCTCGTTATAGCTCTTCTGGTTCAGGATCGTGTCGACGGCGATGGCGGTCTTGCCGGTCTGCCGGTCGCCGATGATCAGCTCGCGCTGGCCACGGCCGATCGGGATCAGCGCATCGATGGACTTGATGCCGGTCGCCATGGGCTCATGCACCGACTTGCGCGGGATGATGCCAGGCGCTTTGACGTCGGCGATACGGCGCTCGGCAAACTCGATCGGACCCTTGCCGTCGATGGGGTTGCCCAGCGCATCGACAACGCGGCCGAGCAGGCCTTTGCCCGCGGGCACGTCCACGATGGAGTTGGTGCGCTTGACCGTGTCGCCTTCTTTGATGTCCCGGTCGGAGCCAAAGATCACCACACCGACGTTGTCGGCCTCCAGGTTGAGCGCCATGCCGCGGGTGCCATCGGGAAACTCGACCATCTCGCCGGCCTGGACCTGATCGAGCCCGTAGACCCGCGCGATACCATCGCCGACCGAGAGCACGCGTCCGATCTCGGAGACCTGGGCGCCCTTGCCGAAGTTCTTGATCTGATCCTTCAGAATCGACGAGATTTCAGCCGCTTCGATCGCCATCACCCGACCTCTTTCATTGCGCTTTGCAGACCTTGGAGCTTGGCGCGGATCGAGGTGTCGACCATGCGCGAGCCCAGTTTGACGATCAGACCGCCGATCAAATCGGGGTCGATCACGATATTCATTTTAACCTGACGCCCGCTCGCCTCGGCCAAGGTCTGGCGCAGCGCCTCGACCTGGGTGTCCGAGAGCAGGCGCGCCGCGGTGACGTCCGCCGTCACTTCGCCGCGGTGTTCGGCCATCAGTTGCCTGTAGGCCGCGATCATCGCCGGCAGCACGAACAGGCGGCGCTTGTGCGCCATCACACCGACGATATTGCGCACCAAGGGGCGCAGGCCCATGGCGTCGCACAGCGCCGTCAGCGCCGCTGCCTGCTCCCCGCGGGGGTAGAGCGGGCTGTGGACCGCCTCGCGCAGGTCGTCGTTGGTACGGATTGCCTCGTCCAGGAGATCGAGGCTTTTCTCGACGGCATCCTGGGTGTTCTTCTCGCAGGCCAGCTCGAACAGAGCCGTGGCATAGCGTCCTGCGAGGCCGGATGTCAGTGTGGAGATGTCGGCCACGTCCCGCCTTTCCGGTTGTCGCGCGGTGCCTTGGCACCGTCTGGCTTGGGTCACGCTCGGCGCGGCGCCCCGCCCGGCGTGCGTTCGCTAGCACAGGGCGATGGGGGTTGCAATTGTCCGAGAGCGCCGCAGGCAAGGGTGGCGCGGGCGCCCTCACAGAAAGCTTTGCGGGTCGATGTCGACGCTGACGCGCACGCCCGCAGCGGGCTTGACCGCACCAAGCCAGGTGCGCAGCGCTGGCTGTAGCGCCACGCGCCGCGCCGCCTTGACCAAAAGGCGCACCCTGACGCGCCCGCGCACGCGCGCGATGGGGGCGGGGGCGGGGCCGAAAAGCTCGGCACCGGCTTGTTCGAGGGCGGCGCGGGCATGGGCGAGCGCGCGCCCGGTCTGCCAGACGCGGGTTTCGTCGGGGCCTGAGAGCACCACGCCAGCCAAGCGTCCGTAGGGCGGGCTGCCGGCGGCTTGGCGCGCGGCGGCCTCGGCGGCCCAGAACGCCTCCGCCTCGCCCGAGAGGAGCGCCTGCATGACGGCATGGTCGGGGCTGGCGGTCTGGACCAGGGCAACGCCTGGGCGATCGGCACGGCCCGCGCGCCCTGCCACTTGGGAGAGCAGTTGGAAGGTGCGCTCGGCGGCGCGCAGGTCGCCACCCCGCAGGCCGAGATCGGCATCGACCACACCAACGAGGGTGAGGAGCGGGAAATTGTGCCCCTTGGCCACCATCTGGGTGCCGACGATGATGTCGGCCTCGCCGCGTGCGATGGCGTCGAGACGGGTGTGCATCTCCTCAGGCGAGGTGATCATGTCGGAGGACAGGACGCTAAGGCGCGCCTCGGGAAACAGCGCCGCCGCCTCCTCGGCGATGCGCTCGACGCCAGGGCCGCAGGCGGCCAGGCGATCCTCGGTGTGGCACTTGGGGCAGGCGTTGGGCAGGCGCTCCTCGTGGCCGCACTGGTGGCAGACGAGGCGCCCGCGCAGGCGGTGAGCCACCAGCCCAGCATCGCAATGCGGGCAGCCGAGGACGTGGCCGCAGGCGCGACAAAGCGTGAGCGGCGCATAGCCGCGGCGGTTGAGAAAGAGAAGCGACTGTTCGCCCGCGGCCAGACGCGCGCGCATCGCCTGGACCAAGGGATCGGAGAGCCAGCGATCGCGCCCGGGGTTGTGCTGGCGCAGATCGACCAGCGCGATGTCTGGCATGGTGGCCATACCAAAGCGCTCGGGCAGATCGAGGCGGGTGTATTTGCCCGCGCGCGCATTGGCCCAGGTCTCCAGCGAGGGCGTGGCCGAGGCCAGCACCGCCAGCGCGCCCTCGATGGAGGCGCGCAGCACCGCCATGTCGCGCGCGTTGTAGAGGACGCCGTCCTCCTGTTTGAAAGCGCTCTCGTGTTCCTCGTCGACCACGATCAACCCGAGAGCGGCAAACGGCAGAAAGAGGGCCGAGCGCGCACCCACCACCAGCGAAACCTCGCCCTTGGCCGCAGCATGCCAGAGACGGCGGCGCTCGGTGCCGGTGACGGAGTGGTGCCAGGCGGCAGGGCGCACGCCAAAACGCGCCTCGACGCGGTCGAGAAAGGCAGGCGTCAGCGCGATCTCGGGCAGCAGCACCAGTGCCTGGCGGCCAGAGGCGATGCAGGCGGCGACGGCTTCGAGATAGACCTCGGTCTTGCCAGAGCCCGTGACGCCGCGGATCAGCACCGCGGAGGCTTTGTCGGGCGGTGCGCCTTCGAGACGCGCACGCAGATCGGCGGCGGCGCCTTCCTGGCCTGCGTTGAGATGCACCCCCGGTGCCTGGCCGAAAAGCGGCGGATAGGGCGCATCGGCGGGGACTTGGCGTGCCGTCAGGCCCCCGGCCTCGGCCAAGCCTTTCACAACGGCCACACTCACCCCAGCCAAACGCGCCAGATCGGCGGCGGGGCGGGGTGTGGGATCGGCGGTGAGGGCATCGAGCACACGCTGGCGGGCGGAGGTGAGGCGCGGGGGCGGCTCTCCGGCGCCATAGACGGTGCGCATGGCCGCGGGCTTGCCGAGATCGGGCACGCGCAACACCAGCCTGAGCATCAAACCGGGAGGCGAGAGCGTGTAATCCGCCGCGCGGTCGAGAAACCGCCGCAGCCCCGCGCCGAGCCGGGGCAGCGCCAGCCGCCCGACGACGCACTTGAGCTTGGCCTCGGGCGTGGTGCCCTCGCCCGTGCCCCAGACCACACCGATCACCTCGCGGGGCCCGAGCGGCACACGCACGAAATCCCCAGGGCGGAGCGCCTCCTCGCCCGCCAGATAGTCGAGCGGCGGCAGCGGCGCCGTGGTCAGCACCGCGACACGGTGGCCCGGGGCGAAGCCTTCGCTCACAACAGCGCGTCCGAGGCTGGCAGGGGGGCTGGCAGCGGCGCGCGCGCTTCAGTATGCTGGGGCGACAGACAATCGAGGGCCGCGATGAAGTTCTTCGTAGATACCGCCGACACCACCGAGATCCGCGACCTCGCCGCCACCGGCATGGTCGACGGCGTCACCACCAATCCGTCGCTGATCCTCAAGTCGGGGCGCGACATCACCGAGGTCACCCGCGAGATCTGCGAGATCGTCGATGGACCGGTCTCAGCCGAGGTCACCGCCACCGAGGCCGAGGCCATGATCGCCGAGGGCCGCATCCTGGCCCAGATCGCGCCCAACATCGCCGTCAAGGTGCCGCTGACCTGGGCCGGGCTGAAGGCTTGCAAAACGCTGACCGACGACGGCCACATGGTCAACGTCACGCTGTGTTTTACCGCCAATCAGGCCCTCCTTGCCGCCAAAGCCGGCGCCACCTTCATCTCGCCGTTCCTAGGCCGCCTCGACGACATCGGCCTCGACGGCATGGAGCTGATCGCCGATATCCGCCAGATCTATGACAACTACCTGTTCGAGACGCAAATCCTCGCCGCCTCGATCCGCACCGTGAACCATGTCACCGAGGCCGCCAAGATCGGCTCGGACGTGGCCACCGTGCCGCCGGGCGTCTTGCGCAAGCTGGCCGATCATCCGCTGACCGACAAGGGGCTGGAGCAGTTCCTGGCCGATTGGGCCAAGACCGGCCAGAAGATCGGCCAGAAGGCCAGCGCGTGAGGGATGACGCTGTGGGCGCGGCGGAGGAGCCCCCGGGCTTTGCCGGTTTTGCCCTCAACACTGATGAGCGCGATCTGATCCGTTCGCTGATCGTGGCCGATCCCGCCCTCGTGCTCGACGACGATCAGGTGATGCGGGCTCTCATCGGCGAAGAAGCCGAAGAAGGCGCGCGCGTCGTCGATCTGCGGGATCGGCTGGTGCAGCGCCTGGAGGCGAGACTGCGCTCTCTGGTCGCGGCCAACCGCTCGATGATCGCCGCAGCCTATGAAAACGTCGCCGGCACGCGCGCGCTCCACCGCGCGGTGATCGCGCTCTCGGGCACGGTGACGCTGGAGGATTTTCTGCGCTGCCTCACACGCGAGGTGCCCGAGATCCTGGCCATCGAAGAGGCGCGGCTCTGCTTGGAGGCCGATGTCGACCGGCCCTACCCCGCCGAGGGGCTCGGCCAGGGCCTCGAAGGCCGCGTGCTGGCCCTGCCCGAGGGCAGCGTCGACGACTATCTCCGCCTCGATGCCATGCTGACCGAGGGCGATCCCGAAGCCCCCCCCGAGGAGACGGTCGTCGTGCGCACGGCTGGGATTGAGGCCGAGTTGATCTTCGGCCCCGAGACCGCGGTGCGCTCAGAGGCCATGGTGCGCCTCGATGTCGCGGGGGCGGTTGGGCTGGTGGTGTTCGGGGCCGCCGACCCCGAGCGCTTTGGCGCCGACCAGGGCACGGACCTGCTGCATTTCTTCGGTGCTGTGACCGAGCGCCTGCTCAGCCAACGCCTACAGGCCGCGGGGTTGGAGGGCTGAGCCGCATAGCCCCGCCCCCACCAGCCATCGAGGCCAATCCCGCCACCGCGGCGCTCCTCACACGCTGGCTGAGCCAACTCTCGGCGATCCGCGGGGCAAGCGGCGCCACCATCACCGCCTATCGCACCGACGTGGCCCGCTTTCTCGGCTTTCTTGCCGGCCATCTCGGCGGCGCGCCACCGCCTGCGGCCCTCTCCACCCTCGCCATCGGTGATTTTCGGGCCTGGATGGCGCATGAGCGCAGGCGCGGCCTCTCGGCGCGGGCCTTGGCGCGGGCGGTCTCGGCGGTGCGGGGGTTTTTCGCCTGGCTGGAGGAGGCCGAGGGGCTCGACTGTCGGGCCGTCCTGGCGTTGCGCTCGCCCAGAGTGCACGCCCGCCTGCCCCGCCCCGTCGCCATCGACGACGCCCACGCCCTGATCGCCACCGCCGAGGCACTGCCGCCCACCCCCTGGATCGGCGCGCGCGATGCAGCCCTTCTGACGCTCCTCTGGGGGACGGGCCTGCGCATCTCCGAGGCGCTATCGCTCAACCAATCCGAGGCGCCGCTCGGCGAGGTACTGCGCGTCACCGGCAAGGGCAACAAGGTGCGCGAGGTCGCGGTGGTGGCACTGGCGCGCACCGCTGTCGAGCGTTATCGCGGGCTCTGTCCCTACCGCCCCGGCCCAGAGGCACCGCTGTTTCTCGGCGCGCGCGGCGCACGGCTTCACCCGACGGTGGCCCGCAAAGCCGTGCAGAGCGCCCGCCAAGCCCTCGGCCTGCCCGCCAGCGCCACCCCCCACGCCCTGCGCCATGCCTTTGCCACCCATCTGCTGGCCGCAGGCGGCGATCTGCGCGCTGTGCAGGAGCTGCTCGGCCACGCCTCGCTCCGATCGACCCAGATCTACACGGCAGTCGATGCCAGCCACCTGTCGCGCGTTTACGCCAAGGCGCACCCGCGGGCACAACGATGAGCCCGCCCCTCCTCGACAACAGCCGCGCCCGGCGCCT
>JBCDHK010000248.1:0-6020 GCA_038750185.1 Pseudomonadota bacterium | reverse complement strand
TCAGGACGAGGTCGAGGCGCTGGCGGCGCTCATGACCTACAAATGCGCCCTGGTCGAAGTGCCCTTTGGCGGCTCCAAGGGCGGGCTCTGCATCAACCCGCGCGACTGGGATCCCGACGAGATGGAGCGCATCACCCGCCGCTTTGCCTACGAGCTGATCAAGCGCGACCTGATCAACCCCTCGCAAAACGTCCCTGCCCCCGACATGGGCACCAGCGAACGCGAGATGGCTTGGATTGCCGATCAATACGCGCGCATGCATACCACCGACATCGACTCGCGCGCTTGCGTCACCGGCAAGCCGCTCAATGCCGGGGGCATCGATGGGCGCACAGAAGCCACCGGGCGCGGCGTACAATATGCCCTGCGCGAGTTCTTCCGCCACAAGGAGGACGTCGCCAAAGCCGGGCTCACCGGCAGCCTGGAAGGCAAGCGCGTTATCGTGCAAGGGCTTGGCAACGTCGGCTACCACGCGGCCAAGTTTCTCTCGGAGGAGGACGGCTGCAAGATCGTCGGCATCGGCGAGCGCGACGGCGCCATCGTCTCGGAGAACGGGCTCGATGTCGAGGCCGTCCTTGCTCATCTGCGCGCAACCGGCGGGGTGGCCGGGTTCTCCGGTGCCCAGTTCCACGCCGACGGCGCGCTGGTGCTCGAAGAGCCCTGCGACATCCTGGTGCCCGCCGCGTTGGAGGGCACCATCAACCTCGCCAACGCCCACCGCATCAAAGCGCCGCTGCTCATCGAAGCCGCCAACGGCCCCGTCACCGCCGGCGCCAACACCATCCTGCGCGACAAGGGCACGGTGATCATCCCCGATCTCTACGCCAATGCGGGCGGCGTCACGGTGTCGTATTTCGAGTGGGTAAAAAACCTCTCCCACATCCGCTTTGGACGCATGCAGCGCCGCCAGGAGGAAAGCCGCCACCAGATGCTGATCGACGAGTTGGAGAGCCTGGTTGGCAAACCGGTCTCCAACAGTTTTCGCGAGCGCTACCTGCGCGGGGCCGATGAATTGGAACTGGTGCGCTCGGGCCTCGATGACACCATGCGCACCGCCTATCAGGCGATGAGCCAGCTCTGGCACACGCGCGAGGACGTGCCCGATCTGCGCGTCGCAGGCTTCATGCTGGCCATCGAGCGCGTGGCGGGCACCTATCAGGCCAAGGGGCTTTGAGGCTTTAGGCGACGGCACGCTGGGCGGCGAGGCGCCCTGCCAGGCTAGCGATGGTGCGAAGCGCGGGAACCAGCACCTCTTCGGGCTGGGTCAGGGCGATGCGCAGGTGGCCCGCTGCGGCAGAGCCAAAACTCTCGCCCGGCATAACGGCGATCAGGTGCTCTTCGAGGAGGCGCGTGGCGAACTCCTCGCCGGTTAGGCCGCTCTGGCGCACATCCAGCATGATGTACATGCCCCCCTGGGGCGGCACGACACGAAAGCCCGGACCTGTGCCAAGCGCCACCAGCGCAGCCTCGCGGCGGCGGCGATAGCGCGTGACGATGGCCTGCTCCGCTGCCAGCCCCTCAGTCAGGGCAAAGGCGGCTCCGTCTTGGATAAAGCCCGGCAGGCCGTAGGTGGTCGCAGTCGAGAGATGCCAGAGCTCGCGCGTCACCACTTCGGGAGCAACCACCCAGCCGACCCTGGAGCCGGTCATGGCGTGGCTCTTGGAGAGCGAATTGACCACCAGCGTGCGCTCGGCCATCCCCGGCAGAGCGCGCGGGCTGAGGTGGGCGCCCTGCCAGACTTGGGTGTCGTAGACCTCGTCCGAGATCAGCCAGAGATCGCGCTCGATGCAAAGCCGGGCCAATGCCTCCAGTGTGGGGCGGGTGTAGACGGCGCCGGTTGGATTGTTGGGGGTATTGATCAAGATGGCGCGAGTGCCTGGGTCGAGTGCAGCGGCGATGGCTGGCACATCGGGCTGAAAGCCACCCTCGGCGGGCGCGGGCACGACCACAGGGCGCGCTCCGGCGGCGCGCACGGTCTGAGGATAAGTAGCATAGCAGGGATCGAGCAAGACGCAGCCCTCGCCCGGGTCGGTCGCAGCCATGAGGGCGGCGAACAACCCCGCCTGCCCGCCCGGGGTGACGGTGATCTCTGCGGGTGTGGCCCGAGTGGCGGTCTGCGCGGTGACCCGGGTGGCAATCGCTTGGCGCAGCGCCTCAGTCCCTGGCACCGGCGCATAGCCGAGATGGCCTGCCGCCGCACTCTCGGCCATGGCCGCGACGATAGCCGGATCGGTGTGGATATCGTGATCGCCGATGGTGAGCATCACCACGGGCTGCCCGCTGGCGTGCATGCTGGTGGCGCGCAGATAGAGCCCCCAGCCGTCATCACCTCCGGGCACTAGTGTGTTCAGCCGCTTCGATCCCCGCACCTTGCGCCTCCTCAACAGCAAAAAGGGCCGCGTGTGCAACGCGACCCGATGGGTTCGGCCCTGTTACAAAGCTTAGCTGACAGGCAGCGGCACGAAGCGCAAGTCCTCGCCCGACTGGATCAACAGCAGCACGGACGAGCGCCCCGCCGCCAATGCGCCCTCGATGCGCTTGGCAACTTCGGAGGGGTTGTTGACCGGCTCCTGACCGATCTCGACGATGACATCGCCCGCCGAGATCCCCTTCTCACCGGCAGGGCCGGCTTCGTCGATGCTCTCGACCAGAACACCGCTGACATCGTCGGCGATGCTGTGGCGGGCGCGCATCTCGGGCGTGAGCGGCATCAGCGACATGCCAAGGGCGGACATGTCCAGGCTTTGGGGCACGACACCAGGCGCGGGCGCACTACCGGCGGCGGCTTCAAGCTCCTGCGCTTCGAGACGCCCGAGTGTGACGCGCACGGTCTGGGTCTTGCCCTTGCGGAACACCACGACGCGGACGGTCTTGCCGACCGGGGTTTCAGCCACCATTCGCGGTAGATCGCGCATGGTCTGGACCGGTTTGCCGTCAAAACGCAGGATGACATCGCCCGGCTCGATGCCGCCGTCCTCGGCAGGGCCATCGGCGGTCACGGAAGCGACCAAGGCGCCGCTTGCCTCGGAGAGATCGAGCGTCTCGGCGATGTCGTCGGAGACCTCTTGGATACGCACACCAAGCCAGCCGCGCCGGGTTTCGCCAAACTGGCGAAGCTGGCCGACGACGTTCTCCGCCAGCGTCGCCGGCACGGCAAAGCCGATGCCGATGGAGCCGCCCGTGGGCGAGATGATCGCCGTGTTGACGCCGATCACGTCGCCGTTGAGGTTGAACAACGGCCCGCCTGAGTTGCCGCGGTTGATGGCGGCGTCGGTCTGCAGGAAGTCGTCGTAGGGACCGGAGCGGATGTCACGGTTGCGCGCCGAGATGATCCCGGCAGAAACCGAGCCGCCAAGGCCAAAGGGGTTGCCGATGGCCAGCACCCAGTCGCCAACGCGCGCGGCATCGCTGTCGCCAAAACGCACGAAGGTGAGCGGTGCCTCAGGCTCGACCTTGAGCAGCGCGATGTCGGTCTTGGGATCGGTGCCAACCAGCGTGGCGTCCAGCGACGAGCCATCGGCGAAGTTGATGGCAATCTCGTCGGCTTCGCGAATGACGTGGTTGTTGGTGACGATGAAACCATCGGCCGAGATCACAAACCCCGAGCCGAGCGACTGTACCTGGCGCGGCCCGCGTGGTTGGCCGCGCTCAAAGAAATCGCGAAACAGATCCTCGAACGGACTGCCCTCGGGCACGCCCTGGGGGGGCTGGGGGCGGTCAACGGTCTGCGAGGTCGAGATGTTGACCACGGCGGGCGAAAGGCGCTCGGCCAGATCGGCAAAGCTGCCCGGCGCATCGCGGGTTTGCGCGAGCGCGGCAGGGGCGGCGGGGATCGCCAGCATAGCGGAAACGGCGACAAGACGCACAAACGCGCCCAGTCGCGCGGTGAGGTGGATCGAGGACTGCATGGGCTGCTGTCTCCAGTTTATCTTTAGGTACCGGACTCGGGGCCGGAAGTGCAACGACGAGCAGACGCACTCCCGGCGCCGGCATTCCTAGCTTCTGATGAAAAGATAAGCCGCAGTGCCGACAATCGCCATACCCAGTCCAGCCCAGCGTGCCTGTTCGGGATCGAGGGCACGCATTTGTTCGATCAAATTGGGCAGCCGGCTCGAAAAAATGGCAAACACGATGCCTTCCAGCACCAGCATCAATGCCAGTGCCGAAAGGAAGTCATATAGCGGAGCCGCCATGACCGGGTGCGCCTCGCCACTTACTCAGTCAGTTGTTGCGCGGCGCCATCGCCGTCTTCGACACCGGCGTTCTCGGCCTCTGGCGCTGCTGTGGGTGCGGCGCTGACTGCCGGCGGAGAGAAACCGAAGCGCGCGCTGCCTGCCGCACCGTCATTCTTCAGATATTCGAAGAACTCGCTATCCGGGGAGATTACGAGGGTCGAGTTTTCGCCGCGCAGCGAACGCTCATAGGCGACCAACGACCGATAGAAGGCGAAAAACTCAGGATCACGCCCAAAAGCTTGAGCGTAGATGAGGTTACGCTCGCCATCGGCGGCACCGCGGATTTCCTCGGCCTGGCGCTGGGCATCGGAGACCAACTCGACCGCC
This sequence comes from Pseudomonadota bacterium, assembly GCA_038750185.1. Taxonomy (GTDB): domain Bacteria; phylum Pseudomonadota; class Alphaproteobacteria; order Rhodobacterales; family Rhodobacteraceae; genus Thermohalobaculum. The sequence continues at coordinate 1,458 of JBCDHK010000248.1, read as the reverse complement.
TCACGCTCAGCAGTGGCGCGGACCTCTTGGGCACGCTCTTGGCCGCGAGCACGCTCATCGGCTGCCTCACGCTCACGCTCGGCGTTCATGCGGCGGTAGGTGGCTTCCAGGTTTTCCTGGGGCAGATCGGCCCGCTTGATACGCACATCGACGATCTCGACACCCAGGTTGCGCGAGTTTCCACGCGCCACATCGGCGATGCGACGCATGAGCTGGGCACGCTCGGCCGAGAGCACGGCATCGGAGGGCACCGAGCCCAGCACTTCGCGCAGCGCGGCGTTTAGGATACGCTCCAGGCGGGTCAGCGCGGCAAACTCGGTCTGGATCGCTTGGCGGAACTGCACAGGATCCTGGATGCGCCAGCGCGCGAAGGCGTTGACGACCAGACGGCGGTCGTCGATGGGCGTGACTTCGAGGGACGAAGTCTCCAGCGGCAAGATGCGGTCTTCGTAGTAGACCACCTCCTGGAACAGCGGCACCTTGAAGTAGAGCCCCGGCCCGGTCGAGACCGAGATGCTGTCGTCGGCGTCGGCTGTGGTGGTATCTGGGCGCGGCGAGCCGCGGATCTCGCGCTTCACTTCACCGAACTGGAGCACCAGGGCTTGTTGGCGCTCATCGACGATAAAGATCGACGACAATACCGTGATCAGCACCAGCACGCTGAGGACGAGGATGATGGGTAGCATACGCATGACTTAGTTGCTCCCTTGACTGGTCTGGCGGCGCAGTTCGTTCAGCGGCAGGTACGGCACCACGCCTTGGCCGCCGGAACCGCCCGAGGTGGTCTCGTCGATGATGATCTTGTCGACGTCGCCGAGCACACGCTCCATGGTTTCCAGATACATGCGCTTGCGCGTCACTTCCGGCGCGTTGGCATATTGCTCGTAGATGGCGACAAAGCGCGCAGCCTCACCCTTGGCATCGTTGACCACCTGGGCGCGGTAGCCTTCGGCGTTCTGGACGATCTGGGCAACCTCACCACGGGCCTCGGCGAGGCGCTCGTTGGCAAAGGCTTCGGCGCGTTTTTCGGCGGTGTCGCGGTCCTGCGCCGCGGCTTGAACGTCGCGGAAAGCTTCGATCACCTGCTGGGGCGGGTCGGCGCCATCAAAGTTGACGCGCACGATGTTCACGCCCGAGTCGTAGCTGTCCATGGTGGTCTGGATCAGCGCTTGGACCTGCTGGGAGATCTCGGCGCGGTCGCGGTTGAGGATCGGTTTCAGCTCACGCTGACCGATCACCTCGCGCATGGCAGATTCGGAGACGGCCTGGATGGTCTGTTCGGGGTCGGCGAGATTGAACAGGTACTCATCGGGGCGCGAGATGTTCCATACCACCTGGAAATCGATGTCGACGATGTTTTCGACACCCGTCAGCATCAGGCCAGCTTCCGAATTTCCATTACTTGACATTGATACACTGTGCCCTGCCCAGGCTCCTGGATCACCATCGATATCAGAG
>JBCDHK010000247.1:0-6023 GCA_038750185.1 Pseudomonadota bacterium | reverse complement strand
TTTAATCAGGCCGATGGGTTTCTCTATCTGACCACCGGCGACACCCACAACGGCGCAGTGCCGCAAAGCCCGACCATGATGGGCAGCAAGGTGATCCGCATCGACACCGACGGCTTTGCCGCACCCAGCAACACACCGCCGGTGGGTTTTGACAAGCGCACCTACACCTACGGCCACCGCAACGTGCAGGGCATCGCCTTCCACCCCGGCACCGGCACCCCCATCGCCGCCGAGCACGGGCCCTGGCACTCGGACGAGGTCACCGTGCTGCGCAATGGCGGCAACGGCGGCTGGGATCCGCGTCCCAACATGGCCGGGCGCGGCGCCTGCCCGGACGACTACTGCGGCTACAGCCCCAATCAGATGGTCGGTGAAAACCGCTTCACCCGCGCCGCCTGGATGCCGATGACCGACTTCGAGACCTACCCCACCGCCATGCCGCCGCTCTGGAACAACAACGGCTGGTCGCATGGCGTGGGCTCGGCTGCCTTCCTGGAGGGCGAGGCCTGGGGCGAGATGGAGGGCGCGCTGGTCGTGGGCGTCATGGGCATCGGCTTTGGCGGCACGCCGCTTGGCCAGCGCATCGAGGTGCTGATGCTCTCGGACGACGGCACCGAGTTGCTGAACGTCTCCACCATGGAGTTGCCCATGGAATCCGGGCGCTTCCGCTCGCTGGTCTCGGGGCCGGACGGCAGCCTCTATGCCGCGGTCGATGAGGGCATCATCTACAAGATCACGCCCTAAACGGGCTCGGCTGCGCCGCCACATGCCGCGGCGCAGCCATTCCTCGCGGGTGCTCATACCAACGTGCAGGACCACTCACCACCCCGCGCCCCCGCCCAACCCCGTTCCAGGGTACATTAGGGGGTTGGGCGGGGGCGCGGGGTGGTGAGTGGATTGCACGCAGTGCAACTTGGTATTAGTCGCCCAGCACGAAATCGGCCTCGATCTCGAAACGCTGGTCATCGACACGGATCGCATAGAGCCCGCCCACCACACGCCATTCGATATCTCTGCCCGAGCCCGACATGGTGGTGCTGGCGCGCACGAATGCTGCGCCCTCGAAGTACAGCGCACGCGCAAAGCCGTTGGGAAATGTCACCACGACCGTGGCCACCCCCGCACCGCGAGAGACCGCTGCGCGGCACGTCTTGAGGCGCTCGCCGCTTTCTTGGGCACAAGAGACGGTGCCTGTTTCGTCAAAATCGCCCTTGCGCGCGCGGGCGATGCTGTCGTTGGCCTGGGCGAGGACGACAGCGGGTTGCGTTGAGCGGCTTTGAGAGTGTTCGCCTGCCCAGCAGGCGGTCTCGTCCCCGCAGCGCGGCTGTTCGATCCAGCCGCCGAGTGGGCTGTTCGGTGTCGCCAGCCCAACCAGCAGGACGAGCGTTGAGACGACAGGGAAGGCGGCCTCAAGTCCGATCATGCGCCGATCCTTTCGTCTGCACTCCATTCGGCGCGCCCACCCCGGCGCGGCGGGCATACTCCAACCCGATCTCGGCCAGGTGGGGCACATCCGCGCCGAGCACCTCGGCATTGGCATCGGCGGCGTTGCCAGCGCGCGCGCGCGCCTGCACACCCGCCAGAATAGCAGCGATGCGAAAGATGTTGAAGGCGAGCAGGAGGTCGAGATCGCCCACCGCCTGGCGCCCGGTCTGCTCGGCGTAGCGCGCGGCCAGCGCCTCCAGCGTCGGGATGCCAAGCGCCACCAGATCAGCCCCGGCCAAGCCATAGCGCAGACCCTGGGGAAACACCCAGGTCATCAGGAAATAGCCGAGATCGGCCAGCGGATTGCCAAGCGTCGAGAGTTCCCAATCGAGCACCGCCAGCACCTCGGGGCGCTCGGGGTGCAGGATCAGATTGTCGAGGCGATAATCGCCGTGGACGAGGCAGATCTCATCGGGAATGCGCGCCACCGCCTGCTCCAGCTGGGTGGCGAGCGCGGTCATGGCGGGGAGCGGCTCTTCGGTGGAGGCGGCATACTGGCGCGACCAGACTGCGATCTGGCGCCCAAGATAGCCGCCTTCGCGCCCGAAATCGCCAAGCCCCACCTCGCGCCAGTCGAGGCGGTGCAGGGCGGCGAGGGTGTCGATGGCGCTCTCGTAGGTGGTGCGGCGTGCCTCAGGTGTGAGCCCCGGCAGCGTGGTGTCGAACACGACACGCCCGGTGACGAAATCCATCACATAAAACGGCGCGCCGATCACGCTGGCGTCTTCGCAGTAGAGCCGCATGGCCGGTACCGGAAAGCCCTCAGCGCCGAGTGCGGCCATGACGCGGTACTCGCGCTCGATCATGTGGGCCTTGGGCAGCAGCGTTCCGGGCGGTTTGCGGCGCAACACCCAGGCCCCGCCCTGGCCTTCGAGGCGGTAGGTCGGGTTGGACTGCCCGCCCGAGAACTGCTGCGCCCGGAGGCCAATGGCCCCCGGCAGGCGCGGGGCCAGCCAGGTTTCGAGGGCGGCTAGGTCGAGCGGTAGGCGGGGTTTGCCCGTCATGGGGGCAAAATCCGGCCGCCTGTGAAGATCGTCATGGTTTTTCCCTAAAATGCAGCGCTTTGTTAAGGATCTTCGGTCACCTTGATCGTGCGTCAAGACGGTTAACCCCGCGCTTGACCATCTCCTCCCTGTCGAACTGGCCGCGCCTCTGGCGCGGTCCTTTTTTGTTGGGTGGTTGGGTATGCAGGATGGGGGCCGCTGCCCCCACCCCGACCTCCCACCCTGACAGGCGGGCTCAGTTGGAGGGGGCCGAGTGCGACCCGTGCGAGCCATGCCCGCTGTGGTCCATCTTCGCCTCGCCCGAACCGTGCTTCATGGCGCCGTGATTCATGCTGCCATGGTCCATGCCGCTGTGATCCATGGCCGCCCCTGCGCGCTTCTCGACGTTGACCGTCACCTCGACGGTGCCGGCATTCTCGAAAGTCAGGGTGACGGGGAAGCTCTCGCCCTCGGCAAACGGCGCCTCGGCGCCGAATAGCATCAGGTGCAGGCCCCCCGGCTCCAGCGCAACGGTCTCGCCAGCAGGCACGGCGATGGCCTCGGTTTGGAGCATCTGCATCACATCGCCCTGTTTTTCGGTGCGGTGCAACTCGATGGTCTCGAAAGCGGGCGAACTGGCGCTGAGCAGCCGATCGGCGCCGGAGCCGGCATTGACGATCTCCAGATAGGCGGCGGCGGGACGGTTGGGCAGGCCAGGGCGCGACCAGGGGTGGTCGATGGTTAGATCGCCGGCCTTGAAGTCGTGGGCGGGCGCTGGGGCGGGCGCGATAACGGGCAGCAGAACGAGCGCGGCCACGGCCGCCAGGGTGTGGTGCTTGAACATCGGGGATCTCCGAAGGGGGTGCGCCTCAGGGGGAGGCGTCTGACTAACGGATGAAGCTCGCAGATCCGCCGCGCGGCGGCGCGCGCGCCTCAAAGGCGGGGGCCGGGCGGTACGCTTTGGTGCGTGCTGTGACAGGCGCAGGGGTGGGCTGCGCGCCAGCGAGCGGGGCAAGCGCCACCGGTGGCGCGCCAAAGGCATCACCGCTGAAACCAAAGGCCGGGCAGGGCTCGCGCAGGCGCTCGTCGTCCTCGGGTGCGATGAACTCCACCGCCCGATCTTGGCCCTCCAGTGCCACATAGACGATCTCACCGCCCAGACAGAGCGGCACCAGCCCCGCAGCAGGCGGCACCGCCAGCACCGGCCCCGCCCAAGCCCGCACCACCAGCGCCGCAATGAGCCACAGCGCCAACAGCACAGAGCCGAGGCGTGGGGCAGGGCGGGCCGGTCGTGTTCGGCAAAAAACCATGCCGTTTATTGACCATACCCCGCTCGGCCACGCAACCGATACCGCCAAGCCCAGGCGGCAAAGGCGCCAGCGTGGTCCATTTGGTTTTCCACTGGTCGGAACACCGCGGCAGCGGCCCAGGAAAATCCTTTACCACCCCGGTGGAATCGCGTCCTATGAGTGCACAAGGGCCGAACAACAGGCCCGCACACACAAGGGAGACAACCAATGTACCGCACCCTCGCCAGCGCGAGCGTGGCCGCACTTGTGGCCACCAGCGCCCTCGCCGCCGAGACCAATCTGGAAAAGCTGAGCGCCTTCCGCACCACCGGCGACACCGAGTTTACCTACATCGAGCAGACCGGCGCCAATGCCGATGCCATCCGCACCATTCTCGATCGCATCACAGTGCCCGAGGGCTTTGAGATCTCGCTCTATGCCGTCGTGCCCGATGCACGCCACATGGCGGTTGGCCCGCAAGGCATCGTGACCTTCGTCGGCACGCGCAAGACCGAGATCTGGGCCGTGACCGATCGCAACAAGGACCGCGTTGCCGATGAGGTGAAGAACTTCGCCCCTTCGCTGGCCAAAGCGATCCCCAATGCGGTCTGCTTCTCGCCCGACGGCTTCCTCTACACCGCCGAGCGCAACCGCGTGCTGGTGTTCCCGGCGGCCGAGTTCTTTTATGAGAGCGAGGATGTGGCTGCCTTCAATGTCATTGCCGAGGGCGATCTGATCCCGGTCGAGGAGGAGAGCTACAACCACACCGCGCGCGTCTGCGACGTGGGCCCGGACGGCAAGCTCTACATCTCGCTCGGCCAGCCCTATAATGTGGCGCCGGCAGAGAAGCTCGACCTCTATAACGAGGTCGGCATCGGCGGCATCATCCGCGTCAACACCGACGGCTCGGAGCGCGAGGTCTACACCTACGGCGTGCGCAATTCGGTGGGCCACGACTTCCACCCCGAGACGGGCGAGCTGTGGTGGACCGACAACCAGGTCGACGGCATGGGTGACGACATCCCGCCGGGCGAGCTAAACCGCCAGACCGCCGCCGGGCAGCACTTTGGCCACCCCTGGTATGGCGGCGGCGATGTGCGCACCAACGAATACGCCGGCCAGGACGTACCCGTCGACGTCGTGATGCCCGTGGTCGAGACCGTGGCCCACGCCGCCGATCTCGGCATGACGTTCTACACCGGGCGCCAGTTCCCCGAGAAGTATAAGAACGCCATCTTCTCAGCCCAGCACGGTTCGTGGAACCGCACCGAGCCCATCGGCGCGCGCGTCATGGTCACCTTCATCGACGAGGAAGGCAATGCGCGCATGGAGCCCTTTGCCGAGGGCTGGCTCGACGAGAACGGCGAATACCTCGGGCGTCCCGTCGATGTGGCGCAATTGCGCGACGGCTCGATCCTGGTCTCCGACGATCTGGCGGGCGCGGTCTACCGCATCGCCTACGTTGGCCCCAAAGAGTGATCGTCTAACCTCGTCCCTCCCCTCGATGCGGGGGGAGGGGTATCCTGGGGCCAAGATCACCACAGGAGAGCCACCATGCCCGCCATCCGTCTCCAGGACAAACTCAAGACGTTCTCCGAGCACTGGAGCCCCAAGATCGTGGCCCAGCTCAACGGCCATGACGTGATGGTGGTCAAGCTGCAAGGCGCCTTTGCCTGGCACAGCCACGACGACACCGATGACTTCTTTCTGGTGCTCGAAGGCCAAATCCGCCTCGAGACCGAGGTCGAGACGGTGATGTTGCAAGCGGGCGATCTCTATGTCGTCCCCAAGGGCGTGCGCCATCGCCCTGTCGCTGAGGAAGAGGCGGCGGTGCTCTTGATCGAACGCGAAGGCGTGCCCAACACCGGCGATCCGGCCACCGCCGCCACCAAGGAACCGATCTGACATGCGTCCCATCCTAGCCATGGCCCTGGGCCTTAGCCTGTTGGTCCCAGCCCCCCCAGCGCACGCCGCCGATGCGGCAGCAGGGCGCAAAAAGGCGCGCATGTGCAGCACCTGCCACGGCATCGACGGCTTGGCGCGCGTGCCCATCGCGCCCAATCTGGCGGGCGAGAGCGAGGTTTATCTCCAGACCCAACTGCGCGCCTATCGCTCGGGCAAGCGCGTGCATGAGATGATGTCGGTGGTGGCGGGCAGCCTCTCTGACGACGACATCGCCGATCTTGCGGCGTGGTATGCCTCGATCATCGTGGAGGTGCGTCTGCCGGAGTGATGGGCAAAGCGCCGCCCCAGCGCCAGGTTTTTT
>JBCDHK010000246.1:0-6032 GCA_038750185.1 Pseudomonadota bacterium | reverse complement strand
GCCTTGTGGCAAGTGCCGCTACTCGCGCGAGGGGCTGCACAACCAGTGCCCAACATGCAGTTCTACGGCTCGGCGATGCCGTTTCCGCACATCCAGGGCGCGTTTCGCCAGATGATCGTGGCTGAGGCCAGCCAGTGCGTGAAGGCCGAGGGTCTGCCGGCGGGACAGGCGGCCATGGCCGAGCCGCTGGCGGTCTGCCTGCATGCGTGCCGGCGTGCGGGCGACTTGCTTGGCAAGCGCGTCCTCGTCACCGGGTGCGGGCCGATTGGGGTGCTGTGCATCCTGGCCGCACGCCGGGCGGGGGCGGCGGAGATCGTCGCCACCGATCTGGTCGCAGGCGCGTTGGCCATGGCCAAGACGGTGGGCGCGGACAAGACCATCGATATGGGGCAGACCCCCGACGGGCTCGACCCTTACGCCGCCGACAAGGGCACCTTCGATGTGCTGTTCGAGGCCACGGGGGTGGCACAGGCGCTCGCAGGTGGCATTGCGGCGTTGCGCCCGCGCGGGGTGGCGGTGCAACTCGGCCTAGGTGGCGACATGAGCCTGCCGGTGCAGATGCTGACCGCCAAGGAGATCGACCTGCGCGGCTCGTTTCGTTTTCATGAGGAGTTTGCCACGGCGGTCGCGTTGATGCGCGCTGGTCTGATCGATGTGGCACCGCTGATCACCCACACCCTGCCGCTGGCCGAGGCCGAGGCCGCCTTCGCCCTGGCCGGAGACCGCACACAGGCGATGAAGGCGCAGATCGTTTTTAGCTAAGCACGTTCAACGAGAGGACACCGATTGGCCTGGGTGGCGCAACGAAATCGACCGCGTCCCACGCGGTAGGGCTGAGCGCTCCTCAGGCCGGCACGCCCGCCTCCACACGGCGGCGCAGGGCCGCCAGTGCATCGGGGCCGAGCGCCAAGACCGGCGCCACCAAGGCCGGGGTGGCATGATCGGGCGCTTCACGGCCCTCACGCACCAAGCTCGCCGAGGCCAGCGACAAGGCCGAGAGCCCGAGATGGCCGGCGATGCCGGTGATGTCGTGGGCCAGACGCAGCGCTTCGCCGCGGTCGTGGCGGGCGGCGGCGCGTTCGAGGGCTTGCAGGCGGTCTTCGATTTCGATCAGGCCGTCCGAGAGCAACTCCTGTACTACATCGGCCCCGATATGGCCTTCGAGGCGGGCGAGGAACTCGCTGTCCAGTATGGGGCGTGCGGGCGCACGCGGGCGTCCTTTCAACCATCCAAGCATCGGGGCCACTCCTGCCATTGTCTCCGTTTCGGACAGCAGGTGTAGCGCAACCGGACTACTTTGCAGTTCATGTTTGCGGTTCATGGGCAAGATGAACAGGGGTTTACGGTGATTTGTGTTTTAGGGCATCACTTGCGCCGTTTGTGCTCTTCGAGGCGCGGCATGATCTCGACGAAATTGCACGGGCGGTGGCGGTAGTCGAGTTGCAGCGCCAGGATCTCGTCCCAAGCATCGCGGCAGGCCGAGGGCGAGCCGGGCAGGGCAAACAGATACGTCCCCCCCGCCACCCCAGCACAGGCGCGCGACTGCACGGCGGAGGTGCCGATCTTGGCGATGGAGATATGGGTGAAGAGCGTCGAGAAGGCGTCGATCTCCTTCTCATAGACATCGCGGTGGGCTTCGACGCTGACATCGCGCCCGGTGAGCCCAGTGCCGCCCGTCGAGATGGCCACATCGATCTCAGGGTCGGCGATCCAGTCGCGCAGGCGCCCGGCGATCAGGGCGCGCTCGTCGGCGACGATGGCGCGGGTGGCCAGGTGGTGGCCCGCGGCCTCGATGCGCTCGGCCAGCGTGTTGCCCGAGCGGTCGTCCTCGGGCGTGCGCGTGTCGGAGACGGTGAGCACGGCAATGCGCACGGGGATGAACTCGCGGGTCTGATCGATGCGTGCCATCGGGGCCTCCGGGGTTTCCCTCATCAGTGGCGTGTGGGGGCTTGGCTGGCAAGCCCCCAGCAGGCTCAGAGCAGTGTCCAGAGTTGAAACAACACGCCCACGGCGAAAGAGCCGCTCAGCGACAGCGCGACATAGAGGGCAAAGACGGGCACACGCACGAGCGCCCAGACGGCCAGGGCTGCGGGCAGCGAGGTCACGCCCCCTGCGACCAGGAAGGCAAGGCCCGCACCCGGTGCCATGCCCTGTTCGACCAAGCCGCCGACGAGCGGCAGTGCGGCGTAGCCGTTGAGATAGGCCGGCACACCGACCAGGGTGGCGGTCAGGATCGGCAAAAAGCCTTCGCCGCCCAGCGCCCAGGTGACGCTTTCTGCCGGCACCCAGGCCAGCATCAGGCTCTCCAGAATAAAGGCCAGGATCAGCCACTTGGCCAGAAACAGCGTGGTGTCGAGGCTGACGCTGGCAAACTTGGTGCGGCGCGCGGCCTCGCCCCAGAAGCGCCAGACGACGTCGCGGGGCGCGCGTACCTTGGCGCCGCCGCAGCCGCCGTTGCCCACCCCCTCGCGCAACGCCTCCTGGAGGAGCCCGGCCCGCGTCATCGCCAGCACGGCAAAGCCGCCAAAGAGGCCAAGCCCGGCGGCAGCGATGGTCTTGGCGGTGGCGAACTCGACGCCCAGCACCCCCGAGGTGAGCACGAACATGGACGGGTCCATCACCGGCGAGGCCAACCAGAACGCCATCACCGCCGAGAGCGGCACACCCATGGCCAAGAGCGCGGCGATCAGCGGGATCACCCCGCACGAGCAAAACGGCGAGAGCGCGCCCGCCAGCGCCGCCAGCGCGATCATCGTTGCGGGCGAGCCGGTGAAGGCGCGGGCGATCAGCGCATCGGCTCCGGTGGCGCCGGCATAAGCAGCCAGGGCGATCGAGAGCACCAGATAGGGCGCGGTGTGGGCCAGGGCTTCGGCGGCAAAGAGGGCGCTGGCTGTGGCTTGGGCAGGATCGACCAGGGCAAGGCCGGCCAGGATCAGGACAGAGGCGAGCCAGACCTGGCCTTTGGCCCACGACCAGCGCGCGACGGCGAGGGCGTTGGTTTGGAGGGTGACGGCGGTCATTTCGGTATCCTTAGATTTGTAGTTATTTCAGGGTGTGTTAAAGCGCTGTCCAGTCCCCGATGTCAGGCATCGAGGCTCAGTTTGACGCCAGTGCAGCACTCGGCGGTGAGAAAGCCGATCAGGCCATGCATGGCGGTGTAGTCGGCCCGGTTGATCACCTGACGCCCATGGCGTTCCTGGATAACCAGCCCCGCCTCGGCCAGCGCCGAGAGGTGGTGGGCCAGCGTCGAGGGCGCAGTGCCCAGGTGTTCGCCGATCTCGCCGACGCTGAGGCCGTCCCGCCCGGCGCGCACCAGCAGTTGGAACAGCGCAAGGCGGGTTTCATGGCCAAGGGCGGCGAGGGCGCGGGCGTTGGTGGCGAGTTGGTTCATGGCTATCAAAATAACTATAAAACTAGTTTTGTCAATATTGCCTCTATCGGCTGCCTCACACTACGTTCAGACACCGCTCTAGGATATTGCTTTATCACGATTTACGAGCTGCGCTCTCGTGCCAGAAGCGCTTCAAATCGCTCTAACGGCCAGTCGCCAGGCGCCTGAAGAAATCCTCCACCACGCGCGTTGCCGAGATGTCCTGGTTGGTCTCGCCGACGATGCGCCGTCCGAGACCCGAAGCGCTGGCGCCAGGCCAGGTGTGGCCCCCGCCCTCGATCACGTAGTGCAGGAATGGCTCGGCACAGCCGCGATAGGCGCGCAGGCGCACTGTCGAGCCGTCGCCCGGGACACGGTCGGGCAGGGCGCGCTCCTCGACCCCGGTGCAGCCGTTGCGCGCGGCCAGAAGCGCCGCCGTCTCCGCCGCAGGCCCGACCCGCCCGCGCTCGCGCACAAGCGGGCTCCAGCCCCCGATCCGCCCTCCATCGGGCGAGATCAGCGGATCCTCGGTGCTGTGCAAGAACAACGTCGGGCGCGGCGGCCCGGCCGGACAACGCGCGCCCTCGGGCAGCGCGGCAATGGCGATGGCGGCGCCCGCGACCAAGTCCGGCGCCTCGCAAAGGAGCCGCAACACCATGATGCCGCCGATGGAGGGACCGGCGAAATAGACCCGCTCGGGATCGGCGATGCCCGCTGTGGCCAACTCGGCGATCAGGCGGCGCAAAAATCCGATGTCGTCGGCCTCGTCGAAGGGGCGCCCGCGGCGGTCGACCCGCCCGTCGTTCCAGTCGTCGACGGCAGAGGGCCATAGCACCACCCACCCCTCGCGCGCCAAACCGACGCGCGCGCGCCGGCGCACGGTGCGCGGCCCGGCCAAGCCGCCGTGCAACACCACCAGCACAGGCGCGGCGCGGGCGTTGGCGGGGGCATCCATGATCGCCACGCGCTCCAAGCCGTCGTGGTTGAGGCGCACCAGGCGGGTTTCGACGGCACCCGCCACCCCGCTCACGCTGAGCGCGAGCAGACAGAGGACGAGGCGAGCGGCATAGCGGGCAAGCATGGGCAGCGCTCCAGGGCAATTGCGCGTGGGCTATCAGATAGGCGTACCATGGCCCGGATCAGCCCCCGCGCCTGTGAACGCCCGCGCCTGTGAACGCCCGCGCTTGTGAACGCCCGCGCTTGTGAACACCGGTGAGGGTGATCAGGCCAGGGCTGGGACGATGTGGTCGCTGAGCAGGCGGTTGAGCTGGCTGAAGTAGCCCCCACTGCGTGCCGGGCGGGTCGGATCGGAAGTGATGGCCACCGTCAGCCCCCGCTCGGGCAGCACATAGAGCATCTGCCCACCGTAGCCGCGCCCATAGACCACGCGCGTCTCTCCAAGGCGCGCCAGAAACCAGCCATAGCCATAGGCATGCCCCGACCAGGGCGAGCGGGTGCGCGGCTGCCAGGAGGTGGCGAGCCAGTCCTGCGCGATCACCTGGCGATCTTGCCAGCGCCCGCCTGCCAGCACGCATTGCCCGATCCTGGCCAGCGCGCGCGGGCTCAGCGCCATGTTGTTGCCGCCGAGGTAGCGGCCTTGGGGATCGCGGGTCCAGGCGGGGATCTCGATCCCGAGGGGGCGGGCGAGCCAGTCGCGCGCCAAGGCGAGCAGGCTCTGGCCGCTGGCCTCGGTGAGGACGGCACCAAGGATATGAAAGCTGCCGGTGGAATAGAGAAAGCGTGCCCCCGGCTCGGCGACCATCGGGCGCGAGAGGGCATCGGCGACCCAGTCGCGGCTGGCGATCCAGGGGCCGTAGTTGGCGCCGGAGGTGCGCTCAAGGCCGGCTTGCATGGTGAGCAGATCGGCGAGGGTGAGGCGGCCCACGCGCGGATCGGCGCCGCGCGGGATCAGGCTCGGGGCCGTGTCTTCGAGGCGCGCATTCACGCCCGCCAGCACGCCGCGCTCGATGGCGATGCCGGTGAGTAGGGCGACCAGCGTCTTGGAGACTGATTTGACGTTGGCCGTGCGCGCCAGTCCCGGCCCGCGAAAGGCGCGCTCGGCCAGGATCGCGTCCGGGCTGGCGATGACGATGGCGTGGAGTTGGTCGAGGGCGGCGGCGCGTTCGAGAACAGCGTCGAGCGCACCGGAGGCACTGGGAGCACTCTCGCCAAGGGCTGGCACGAGCGCGGTCGCGCCAAGGCCGAGCCCCAGGCCCAGCGCATGGCGGCGCGTGGTGAGAGGGGGCGTTGGCATGTAGTTCTCCTTGTGGGCTTTGTGATCGTGGGGTCAGATAGCGCGAGATCGCGCCTGGCTGAAACGCCGGTTGGTGCGGAGATCGACCTGGCTGGATCGAGCGTTGGCAGCCACCCGGTCGCGCCTGCGGTCGGGCTTGGCTGGTGTGGGGCATCCACCGGTTTGAAGGTTTTCGCGAAACAGCATGTCGGAGCCAATCTTTCAGGGACACGATGCGGCCCTTGAACAAAATATGAATATCACCATTCGCCATAGCAAGACGCAAATCCGCACTGCCTGCAACAGTAATTCCGAGAGACTATTTGGCGGACTAGGGCCACCGCACTCTTGTAATGGCGCGCTGATCGCCCACGTACAGGCGTGATGTGCAAGCTCGGATTGAAAACTCTTCGACGCCGGTGACGGTGC
>JBCDHK010000245.1:0-6039 GCA_038750185.1 Pseudomonadota bacterium | reverse complement strand
GCTTTGGCAAGTCCAAGGCCAAGCTGCTGACCGAGCGCACTGGGCGCGTCACCTTCGACGAGGTTGCGGGTATCGACGAGGCCAAGGAGGAGCTTGAGGAAATCGTCGAGTTCCTGAAGGACCCGCAGAAGTACTCGCGCCTGGGCGGCAAGATCCCCAAGGGTGCGCTGCTCGTCGGCCCGCCGGGCACCGGTAAGACGCTGCTCGCGCGTGCAATCGCGGGCGAGGCGGGCGTGCCGTTCTTCACCATCTCGGGTTCGGACTTTGTTGAGATGTTCGTCGGCGTGGGCGCCTCGCGCGTGCGCGACATGTTCGAGCAGGCAAAGAAGAACGCGCCCTGCATCGTCTTCATCGACGAGATCGACGCCGTCGGGCGCCACCGCGGCGCAGGCTACGGCGGCGGCAATGACGAGCGTGAGCAGACCCTCAACCAGCTTCTGGTCGAGATGGACGGCTTCGAGGCCAACGAGGGCGTGATCCTGATCGCGGCCACCAACCGCCCCGACGTGCTCGACCCGGCGCTGCTCCGCCCAGGCCGTTTCGACCGTCAGGTCACCGTGCCCAACCCCGACATCGGCGGACGTGAGAAGATCCTGGCTGTGCACGCACGCAAAGTCCCGCTCGCGCCCAACGTCGATCTCAAGGTCATCGCGCGCGGCTGCCCTGGCTTCTCCGGCGCGGACCTCGCCAACCTGGTCAACGAGGCCGCGCTCATGGCTGCGCGCGCCGACAAGCGCCTCGTGACTATGGAGGATTTTGAACTCGCCAAGGATAAGGTGATGATGGGCCCTGAGCGGCGCTCCATGATCATGTCCGAGAACGAGAAGAAGCTCACCGCCTATCACGAAGCTGGCCACGCCGTCGTGGGTCTCAACGTGCCGAGCCACGATCCGATCCACAAGGCGACCATCATCCCGCGCGGGCGTGCGCTGGGCCTGGTGCTCTCGCTTCCTGAGCGCGACCACCTCAGCCAGACCAAGGAGCAACTGACCTCCAAGATCGCCATGGCCATGGGCGGGCGCGTCGCCGAGGAACTGACCTTTGGGGCCGAGCAAGTCACCAACGGTGCGGCCTCGGACATCCAGCAGGTGACCCGGATTGCGCGCGCCATGGTGACCCAGTTCGGCATGTCCGACGGTCTCGGCAACATCGACTATGCCAACGAGCAGCAGATGTTCCTGGGGCCTCAGGGCAATGGCACCAACGCCTCGCAGGACACCCAACGCATGATCGACGGCGAAGTGCGCCGTCTGGTCGACGAGGGTTATGAGACTGCAAAGCGCATCTTGCAGGAAAAGCACGACGATCTGGAGCGTCTGGCCCAGGGGCTCTTGGAGTACGAGACCCTGACCGGCAACGAGATCCTCAAGGTGCTGGCGGGTGAAGCGCTCGACCGCTCCGACGATGCGGGCACGCCCCCGGCCCCCCCGGCCGGCGAGCGCAGCCATTCGGCCATCCCCAAGGCAGGCAAGCCCAAGCGCGGCGGTGACGGCCTGGAGGACGGTGGGCCACTACCCCAGCCGCAGTGAAGCCCTAACGATCAGAGCCCCGGCCCTCGCGCCGGGGTTTTTATTTGGCCAAGGGTAATCTTGGGGGCTCGGTCAGGCCTCGCCCTTGGCCACGGCGATGGCATTGGCCACCGCTTGGCGCGACTGCGGGCTGTTCTTCCAGCAGCTTGCCCCCAAGCGAGCCGCAACCTGCGCACAAACCGTCTCGACATCGGCCTCGCCCAGCACTGAGAAGCTGCCGAACCCAGCCTCTTCCAAGCGCCGCACCACAGTCGGGCCGATGAATTTGGCCTTGAGCAGCAGGGCTGTCTCGTGTTCGGAAAACGCCATCGGGCATGTCCTGAAAACCGGTTGGTCGGGCCGCCGGGACTCGAACCCGGACTCCACAAAGGGAAGCGGATTTTCGTACCACTTCGGCTTCCGCCGCCGCCAGCGCACCGCTAGCGTTCGTGGTCTGGACTATCCCTCGGCCCTAGCCGCCTGAACGGCCTTAGGCCCCTCCCGTCTAGTCTCTACACCTTCTCCCCAGACACCGCCCAGAAAGCTTGGCTCGGGATTGCCACCGGCCCAACCCGTGAGGTTTCCCCGACTTTGAGAGGCGCTACGCCGCGAGTTTCCCCGCGGGCACTCAAATTATCGTTTAAGTCCGCTGCGTCTACCGGTTCCGCCACGGCCCGTGCTGCGCTTTATAGCCACGCGCGCGCCCAAGCTGAACCTCTTTTTCTCAGGCGCGATCCATGCTTTTTGGAGCGGGCCATCCCAGTGGGGTCGTCATTGAGGAGTGCCCATGGTCGCCCGCGTCGTCCCCGTCGAGCCGTTCGATCTGGTGGTCTTCGGAGCCACCGGCGATCTGGCGCGGCGCAAACTGATCCCCGCACTCTATCACCGCATGCGCGACGGCCAGATGCCGCCAGAGGCGCGCGTGATCGGGGCTGCGCGCTCCAAGATGGACGCCGATGCCTTTCGCCAGAGCGCGGGCGAGGCGCTCGATACTTTCGTGGCGGCGGAGGCGCTCGACAACGAGACCCGCCACCGCTTTCTCGCCTGCCTCGACTACGTGCCCCTCGATGCCACCGACGACACCGGCTGGGCCGAACTGAAGGCGCGCCTCGACGGCCAGTCCCGCCCTTGTGCGTTCTATCTGGCCGTGGCGCCGAGCGTCTTTGCCCCGACCACCGAGCGCCTTCATGAAGCCGGTCTCTTCGGCCCCAATGCGCGCCTGGTGGTCGAAAAGCCGCTCGGCCACGATCTGGCCTCGGCGCGCGCGCTCAACACCCACCTGCGCGCGCGTATCGATGAGAGCCGTATCTACCGCATCGACCACTATCTCGGCAAAGAGACTGTGCAAAACCTGATGGCGCTGCGCTTTGGCAATGCGCTGTTCGAGCCGCTTTGGAATGCGGCCCATGTCGATCATGTCCAGATCACCGTGGCCGAGAGCGTCGGCATCGAGGGCCGCGGCCCCTACTATGACGGTGTCGGCGCGCTACGCGACATGGTGCAAAACCACCTGCTGCAACTGCTCTGTCTCACGGCCATGGAGCCGCCCGCGCGCTTTGTCCCCGATGCGGTGCGCGACGAGAAACTCAAGGTGTTGCGCGCCCTCGCCCCGCCCGATCAGAACGCGGTCGTGCGCGGCCAATACCGCGGGGCCAATGGCCACCCCTCCTATGCCGAGGGCGCGGGCAATGCCGAGAGCCTGACCGAGAGCTTTGTCGCGCTGCGTGTCGAGATCGCCAACTGGCGCTGGGCTGGGGTGCCGTTTTATCTGCGCACCGGCAAGCGGCTGCGTGCGCGCATGTCCGAGATCGCTGTGGCCTTTCGCCCCGCCCCCCATTCGATCTTTGGCGAGCCGGTGGGGCAGAACGCGCTCGCTATCCGTCTCCAGCCTGATGAGGGCATTCGCCTCTCGATGACAATCAAGGATCCGGGGCCGGGGGGCTTGCGCCTTGCCCCTGCCGATCTCGACATGACCTTCGCCGAGCGCTTAGCGCGCGCGGGCCTGCGCATGCCCGATGCCTATGAGCGCCTGGTGATGGATGTGATCCGCGGCGATCAGACCCTCTTCATGCGCGGCGACGAAGTCGAGGCTGCCTGGGGCTGGGTCGACCCTGTCATCGCGGCCTGGACCGAGCGCGGCGAGCGCCCCTCGCTCTACGATCCGGGCTCCTCGGGGCCGGAGGATGCTTTGATGCTGTTGCATCGGGATGGACGGCGCTGGCGTGAGATCGAGGTATGAGGCTCGAAGAGTACCCGGCAGCCGAGCTTGGCCCCGCACTGGCGGCGGCGGTGGCCGAGGACCTGATCGCGGCCTTGGCGGCCAGGGGACGCGCTGGGCTGGCCGTCCCGGGTGGCACCACGCCGGTGTTTTTCCTGCGCGCACTCGGGCGGGTCGAGCTTGATTGGGCGCGCGTCGCGATCACGCCCACCGACGAGCGCTGCGTCGCCCCCACCCACCCCCGCGCCAACCAGCGCCTCCTCGGTGAGACGCTGTTCGCCGGGCACGCTGCGGCGGCCACCTTCGTGCCGCTGCATGGCGGGCAGGGGCTGGAGGCGGTCGCAACGGCGCTCACGCAGAACGTCCTCCCCCTCGATGTTGCCGTCCTTGGCATGGGCGAGGACATGCACACCGCCTCGCTCTTCCCCAAGGCCGTCGGCCTGAAGGCGGCGCTTGGCGGAGAGGCGCCTGCCGTGGCCATCACCGCGCCCGGCCAGGAAGAGCGGCGGGTGAGCTTGAGCGCGCCGGTGCTTGCCGCTGCGCCCAAACGCTATCTGCTGATCAAAGGCACCGCCAAGCGCGCCGCCTTGGAGCGCGCCATGACGCTGCCCATCGAGCGCGCCCCGGTGCGCGCCGTGCTCGACGGGCCCGGAGAGGTCGCCGTATTCTACGCCGAGTAAGCAGGGGAGAGCGTGATGGAGATGGAAGCAGCCTGGCAGGCCGTGCAGGCGGCTGCGGCGCGGCTCAAAACGGAGCACCTGCGCGCGCTGTTTGCTGGTGATCCTGAGCGTTTCAGCCGCTTTCACCGAGCGTTCGAAGACCTGGAGATCGACGTCTCGCGCGAGAAGATCGACGCTGAGGCGTTCGCTGCGCTTCTCGCGCTGGCCCGCGCCACGGGCGTCGAGGCGCACCGCGATGCCATGGCCGCAGGCAAGGCGATCAACCTCACCGAAGGCCGCGCCGTCTTGCACATGGCGCTGCGCGGCTCGGTCGCGGCGCCCGAGGGCGAAGACCCCGCGCCGGTGCTGGAGCGTTTTCTGGCGTATGCCGAGGACGTGCGCGCCGGGCGTCACGCAGGCCAAAGCGGCCCCTTCACCGACGTGATCAACATCGGCATCGGCGGCTCCGATCTCGGCCCCGCCATGGCCGCGCGTGCGCTCAAGCCCGACTGCGACGGGCCGCGGCTGCACTTTGTCTCCAACGTCGACGGCGCCCACATTACCGACGTCACTGCCGGGCTGGATCCTACGCGCACCCTTGTCATCGTCGCCTCGAAGACGTTTACGACCCAGGAGACCATGGCCAACGCCGCCGCCGCGCGCGCCTGGCTCTTGGGGAGCCTCGCCGAGCCGGGCCGGCAAATGGCCGCGGTCTCGACCAACTTGGACGGTGCCGTCGCCATGGGTATCCCGGCGGAGCGCGTGTTCGGCTTTTGGGATTGGGTCGGCGGGCGCTACTCCGTTTGGTCCTCGATCGGGCTGTCACTGGCCATCGGCCTCGGCGCGGAGGGCTTTCGCCGCTTTCTTGCCGGTGCCGCCGCCATGGACCGCCATTTCCTGGAGGCGCCGCTGGAGGACAACCTGCCCGTCCTCCTGGCCCTAATCGGCCTCTGGCGGCGCAACGCCATGGGCTGGCCGAGCGTCGCTCTGATCCCCTACGACCAGCGCCTGGAGCGCTTTCCAGCCTATGTCCAACAGCTCGACATGGAGAGCAACGGCAAGCGCGTCACCCGCGCAGGCGCGCCCGCCGGCGCCACCGGCCCGGTGATCTGGGGCGAGCCGGGGACCAATGCGCAGCACTCGTTCTTCCAACTGCTCCATCAGGGGGCGGACACCATCCCTGTCGATTTCATCCTCGCTGCCGAGGCGCGCGAGCAGGTGGGCGATCAGCACACACTGCTCCTCGCCAACTGTCTAGCCCAGGCCAAAGCGCTGGCCTTCGGGCGCACCGCAGACGAAGTCCGCGCCAAGGGCATCGAGGAGCGTCTCGTCGCCCATCGCAGCTTCCCAGGCGACCGGCCCTCGACGGTGATCCTGCATCGCCGCCTCGACCCTTACGCGCTCGGGCGTCTGATCGCGCTGTTCGAGCACAAGGTGTTCGTCCAGGGTGCGATATGGGGCGTCAATTCGTTCGACCAATGGGGTGTGGAGCTTGGCAAGGAACTGGCCAAGGGCCTGATCCCTCTTGTCGAGCGGGGCGAGGCTGCGGGTGAGGATGCGGCCACGGCGGGCCTTGTTGGCCGTATCGCGGCGCTGCGGGGGTAATCTGTGGGGCTGATCACAACCGCCAGTCGTCCACGGCGGCGATGTCCTC
>JBCDHK010000244.1:0-6065 GCA_038750185.1 Pseudomonadota bacterium | reverse complement strand
GGCGGCGGCGCGCGTTAACTCGCGGCGTCAAGCACCTCCTCGTCCATCTCAAACGGCACGCCCGGCTCGTCCTTGGAGGCGCGGATCACCAACGAGGTCTTGACCGAGGCGACATTGGGTGCGGCGGTCAGATGATCGGTCAGGAAGGTCTGAAAGGTGGCCAGATTGGGCGCCAGACACTTGAGCAGAAAATCGATCTCACCGTTCAGCATGAAGCACTCACGCACCAGCGGCCAGCCGCGCACGCGTTCTTCGAAGGCGGTCAGGTCCTCGCCCGCCTGGCTCTTGAGCGAGACCATGGCAAACACCATCACCTCATAGCCCAGCATGCGCGCATTGACCTTGGCGTGGTAGCCTTCGATAAGGCTGGCGTCCTCCAGCGAGCGCACCCGGCGCAGGCAGGGCGGCGCGGAAATGCCGACCCGGCGCGACAGCTCGACATTGGTCATCCGGCCGTCGCCTTGCAGCTCCATCAGGATGCGACGGTCGATGGGGTCGAGCTTGGTTGCGGACATCGCCGTCTCCTCGGTGGGTCGTTGGATGGTGGAGATGTATGTCAGGCCCGCTCTGATAGCAATAAAATTGCGACTGTGCGCAAGAATTGGAAATTCCGTGGGCAATTTCGCACTAACTGTCCAAACCTTGACCGATGGCCGCGCCGGCAATGCCGCTCAAGCCGAGGGTTTGGCCGAAGCCATCGCGCGGCTTGTGCCAGCCGAGATCGCCCACACCGCCGCGCCGCTGCGCCGGGGGGGGGCGCTGGTGCCCGCGCTCGTTTGGCATGGGGTTGGACAGGTGGCCCCAGCGCTGCTGCGCGCGGCCCATATGGGCGTGCCGGGGCAGGCCAGTCTCCCCGATCTTGCCATCGGTGCCGGACGGCGCACCGCACCGCTCTTGGCTAGCCTGGGGCGCCAGGGCGCGCGCACGGTGCAACTGCTCGATCCAGGGCTGCCCGCAAGCGCCCTCGATCTGGTGGTGGTGCCCGAGCATGATCGCCTGCGCGGCCCCAACGTGCTCACCAGTCTCGGCGCGCTCGGACGCATCACGCCCACGCGCATCGCCGAGGCCGCGGCTGAGCTGGCGCCACGCTTGCCCTGCGCAGAAGCGCCGCGGCTGGCAATACTGGTCGGCGGGCCCGGGGGCATGGCGGGCTGGACGCCAGAGGATGGCACGCGTCTCCTCGCCGTCCTGGAAGATCTGGCCGCGCATCACAGTCTGCTGGTCACCGCCTCGCGGCGCACCGAGGCACCCATGGTGGCCGCGCTAGAGCGCCTGCTCGATCCCGCCCGCCATCTGTTTTATGATGGGCGGGCGGGCGAAAACCCCTACCCAGGCCTGCTAGGCCACACAAAGGCAGTGCTCGTCACCGAGGACTCGGTCAACATGGCCTCCGAGGCCGCCAGTACCGGGCTGCCGGTGCACATCTTTCGCCTGGAGCGCGCCAGCGCCAAAGCGCGGCGCTTCCATGCGGCCCTCGCCAGCCACGGCGCCGCGCGCGATTTCCAGGGCACCATCGCCGCGTGGTCCTACCCGCCCCTGGCCGAGGCCGACCGTCTCGCCAAGGCCACACTGGCCCGGTTGTTCCCAAACCACCTCCCAGCGCCGTGATGCCGCCTTGGCCCGGCCCCGTCGCGTGCCTATTCTAAAGCCCCCTTCAGCGAGGAGCATACCCATGGCCACCCCAGAACTCCGCCGCACCCGCGTACTGATCATAGGCTCCGGCCCGGCAGGCTACACTGCCGCCGTCTACGCCGCGCGCGCGCTGTTGGAGCCGGTGCTGATCCAAGGCATCCAGCCGGGCGGCCAGCTCACCATCACCACCGAGGTGGAAAACTGGCCTGGCGTCGACACCATCCTCGGCCCCGATCTGATGCAGAAGATGGAGGGCCATGCCCGCGCTGTGGGCACCGAGATCGTCCCGGACATCGTGACCTCGCTCGATCTCTCCAGCCGCCCCTTCCGCGCTGAGACCGACAGCGGCCAGGTATGGCTCGCTGAGAGCGTCATCCTGGCCACCGGCGCCCAGGCGCGCTGGCTGGGACTGGCGAGCGAGAAGCGTTTCCAGGGCTTTGGCGTCTCGGCCTGTGCCACCTGCGACGGCTTCTTCTATCGCGGGCGCGAGGTGCTGGTGGTGGGCGGGGGCAACACCGCGGTCGAGGAGGCGCTCTATCTGGCCGGTCTCGCCTCCAAGGTCACGCTGATCCACCGCCGCGACAGCCTGCGCGCCGAAGCGATCTTGCAACGTCGCCTCTTCGCCCACCCCAAGATCGAGACGGTCTGGAATGCCGAGATCGACGAGATCCTGGGCAGCGACGCCGAGGGCGTCACCGGCGCGCGGCTCTTGCATAAGGACGGCACTACCTCCGAGATCGCGGCTGCGGGCGTGTTTGTGGCCATCGGCCATGCGCCGGCGTCTGCGTTGGTCAAGGAGCAGGTCGAAACCCACCACGGCGGCTATGTCGTCACCGCCCCGGACTCGACCGCGACCTCGGTGCCGGGGCTGTTCGCGGCGGGCGATGTCACCGATCACATCTACCGTCAAGCCGTAACCTCGGCGGGCATGGGCTGCATGGCAGCCCTTGAAGCCGAACGCTTTCTCGCCGAGCAGGCCGATGTGGCGGCAAGCCAAGCGGCGGAGTGAGGGGCTTGAGCCGGGGCGCTCAGCCGCCAGCACGCCCAGCTAGATCCTGGACAAACTGCCAAGCCACCCGCCCCGACATCGAGCCGCGGGTCTGGCGCCACTCGATCGCCTCGGCCCTAAGGCGTGCCTCGTCGATCTCGATGCCGAGGTGGGTGCAGTAGCCGCGGATCATGTCCAGGAACTGCTCCTGATCGCAGGGGTGAAAGCCGAGCCAGAGCCCGAAACGATCTGAGAGCGAGACTTTCTCTTCCACCGCCTCGGAGGGGTTGATGGCGGTCGAGCGCTCGTTCTCGATCATGTCACGCGGCATCAGGTGGCGACGGTTGGAGGTGGCGTAAAACAGCACATTGTCAGGCCGGCCCGCGATGCCGCCGTCGAGCACGGCCTTGAGGCTTTTGTAGTGCTGGTCGCCCTGGTCGAAGGAGAGGTCGTCGCAAAACACCAGGAAGCGGCGCTCGGATGTGCTCAGCAGCGCCAGCAGGCGTTGGATGGTCGGGATGTCCTCGCGCTGGATCTCGATCAGGGTGAGCGTGCCGGTCTCGGCATTGGCCAGCGCATGCGCGCTCTTGACCAGCGAGGATTTGCCCATGCCGCGCGCACCCCAAAGGAGGGCGTTGTTGGCGGGCTGGCCGCGGGCAAAGCGGCGGGTGTTCTCGAGCAGCGTGTCGCGGGCGCGCTCGATACCGATCAGCAGGTCGATCTCGACACGCGCGATGGCGGGCACCGGGACCAGGCGATCCGGGTCGGGCGCCCAGAGAAAGCCGTCGGCGGCGGTAAAATCCGGGGGCGGTGCGGGCGGCGGGCTGATGCGCTCCAAGGCAGCGGCGATGCGTTCAAGCGCGAGGGCCTCGCGCAAGTCCGGGCGGGTGGTCTCCATGGGCTCAGTCGGCGCCTGGGACGAGGGCGTCTTCGTCGCTCTCCTCGGCAGCGCGGCGCGCAGCGCGTTTGCGCTCACCAAGGCGCACGAGATGGATCGAGATCTCATAGAGCAGATAAACCGCTCCGCCGAGCCCAAGCTGGGAGATCACATCGGGCGGTGTCAAGAACGCAGCCAAAGCAGCGATACCGACCACGGCATATTTGCGCCCGCCCGCAAGCCCATCGGCCGTGACCAGCCCGGCCCGCCCCATGAGCGTGAGCAGGACCGGCAATTGAAAGCAGATGCCAAAGGCCAGGATAAACGTCATCGACAGCGAGAGGTATTCGTTGACCTTGCCGAGGAACTCGATCTTGGTCGAACCGCTCTCGCCCGTGCCCGGCACCTGGAAATTCAGGAAAAAGTCGATGGCCAGCGGCATAATCAGGAAATAGACGAAGCTCGCCCCCAGGATAAACAGACAGGGCGTCGCGAGCAGAAACGGCAAAAACGCCTGCTGCTCGTTGGAGTAGAGGCCTGGGGCGACGAACTTCCACAGCTGGTTGGCGATCACCGGAAAAGCGATGCAGAAGCCGCCGAACATGGCGAGTTTGAGGTAGGTGAAGAACGCCTCGTGCAGGGCGGTGAAGATCAGTTGCGGCTCCTGCCCGCGTGCCTCCAGGGCGTCCACGAGTGGGAGCGTCAGCACGGTGTAGAGTTCTTCGGCGAAGATCCAGCAGACCACAAAGCCGACGCCAAGCGCGATCAGCGACCAGACCAGGCGTTGGCGCAACTCGATCAGGTGGTCGATCAGGGGGGCGGCGCTGTCTTCGATGTGCTTTTCCATGGCCTCAGCCCTTGGAGCTCTCGCCCGCCGCCTGCGGTGCGGGGGGCTCGGCGGCTGTGTCTTTGGCGGCCTCTTTGGCAGGCGCCTCGGCAGCCGGTGCGGCACTCTCTGCTGCCGTCTCGGGCGTCTCTGCCGTCTCGGCAGGCTTGGGCGATGTCATGAACGATTGCGCGCGCTTGGCCTGCTCGGAGTAGTCCAGCCGGGCCATGTTCTCGACCTCGCGCTTGACGTCCTTGATCTTGCTGATCTCGGCCAGATCGGCTTCACGCGCTGCATCTTCCATGGAGCGCTGAAATTCGCGCGCCATACCGCGCGCCTTGCCCGCCCATTGCCCAACCGTGCGCAGCAAGCCCGGCAACTCCTTGGGGCCGACGACCAGCAGCGCCAGCACCCCAATGACGAGCAGTTCCTGCCAGCCGATGTCGAGCATCCCGAGCGCTCCCGCTTGCGTTACGCTCAGGCGCTGTCCTTGGTGCGGTCCTTGTCGGGCGTGATGTCGATGGGATCGGCGCTCTGGCCCCCCCCGGCGGTCTCGGTGACACGGGGCGAGGCGGCGCTGTCGCCATCATCTTCGGCCATGCCCTTTTTGAAGCTCTTGATGCCCTTGGCCATGTCGCCCATCAACTCGGAGATCTTGCCGCGGCCAAACAGCAAGACGAGCAAGAGCACGACGATCAGGATTTGCCAGACGCTTAAGCCCATGGGAGTTCCTCCGGTAGCGCGGCAGCTTGGGTGCCGTTGGCCGCGCACTGCGTTTTCCCACACATATTGGATCGACCGCCCCGGCGAAAGACCCGATCCGGGTGATAGACCGGAGAATTTCGCCGTTGCCGGAGACAGGGTGCGGCTTTTTGTCCGAATGGTCCCGGGGAGGGACGTGCACTCAGGCGGCTTTGCTCTCTTCAGGGTGGGCTTGTTCGACGCCGTCCTGGGCTGTGATCGGCTTGGTCGACTTGCGCACCGCCGTCGCCTTGCGGATCGGGACTTCGCGCAGCAGGAAGGCGGGCACGTGATCGCCCATGCCGATCACCGGCTCATCGTCGCGGCGGCGATTGGCGTTGCGCCCTCTGCCATTGCTGGAGCGACCCTGACGACGGGCGGGCTCGGCAGTGGCGGCGGCGGCCTCCTCTTCGCGCTTGGCGCGCCGGGCAGCACCGCGGCGGGGCTCGCGGGGGGCTTCTGGCGCCTCGGCCTCAGCCTCAGCCTCCACGGCAAACGCCTCGCCCTTGGGCACTTCCTTGCCGAGCAGCTCCTCGATCTTGTCGAGATACTTTTTCTCGTGCGGCTGACAGAGAGTGAGCGCCGTGCCGGTGCGCCCGGCGCGCCCGGTGCGCCCGATACGGTGGACGTAATCTTCGGCATGCGTGGGCACGTCGAAGTTGAACACATGGCTCACATCCGGAATATCGAGCCCGCGCGCCGCCACATCCGAGGCCACAAGCAGCGTGATCTCACCATCGCGAAACCCGTTCAGCGTCGCCATGCGCACCGATTGATCGAGATCGCCGTGGATACAGCCGGCATTCAGCCCGTGTTTGACCAGCGAGCGGTGCAGCACCGAGACATCGCGCTTTCGGTTGCAAAAGATGATGGCGGTGCGAAACCCCTCACCCTCGGCGGCGATCAACGGGCGCAGACACGCCCGCTTCTCGCGGTCAGCCCGCTCGCGCGACGAGCCCTTGACGGGGATGACACGCTGGGTCACGGTCTCGGCAGCCGTG
>JBCDHK010000243.1:0-6066 GCA_038750185.1 Pseudomonadota bacterium | reverse complement strand
TTGCGAGATCACACCGCAAACGCTGTCGGGGTAGGCGGTGCTATCGACGCGGTTGAGGATGACTTCGGCGACAGCGATCTGGCCGCGCATCGACTCGCCCCGCGCTTCGAAATAAAGCGCCTCGGCTAAGCAGCTCCACGCACGGGTGCGCTGACCAACTTCGATGTCGTTGATGGCGGCCAGGTCGACGGCGCCCCCGGCATCGATGCCGAGCATGGCGGAGGCGCTGTCGTCTTGGATCTCGGCCAGGGCTTTGGCGGTGTTAGCGTCATGGCGATCGAGCACGACCAGGCTCTCGCGCACTGAAGCGGCCGGGCCGTCTTCGGGGGTTTGGATGCGGTCGGCGCGCGGTGGCAGGCTGACGCGGCGAAAATCGTCGGTCTCAGTAAAATTGAACAAGGCGCTGCGTTCGAGATCAAGGGCGGCGGCGATGCGGGCATAGGGGCGTTCGGGACCAAAGGCGGTGTCGGCCAAGGCCATGTCGGTCAAGGCTGCCAGAGCCAAAGCGAAGGCTGCGCCGGCTCGGCCGGCGTTGGCGCGCAGGGTCTTGGTCATTGTCGGCTCTCCACGGTCCCTCGGTCGTGACTTGCCAGCAGTTTATCTCTGGCATCTTGTGCCGGACTTGCATCACACCCCAAGATCGGGTGGCTTACTGCCCGGTATAGCTTTGATGCACACTTACGGTAAATTTTGCGTCATTGCCAGAGTCGAGTGCATTACTCTGCGTGGACTGCCGCTTTGGTGGTGTCGGCGCACCGAGGGAGGGATCCGATAGCGCTTGCTCAAATACAGTGGCGATGCGCGCGCCAAGCGCCGTCGCAGCCGTGAAGGGGCGGTGTGTATCGAGCCCGGCCTGCGCCAAAAATCGCACACCCGCCCGGCCATAGGCCGCATTCAGGTGGCTCTCCAGCCAGCGCTTGGCCTGGGACTGGGCATCTAGTGCGCCAGCGCGGGCCTCGATGGCCTCGACCAGCGCCTTGATGCCCTCGCCACGCTCAGCCGAGCAGGCCACGACCTCGGGCACCGGCCCCTCGCCCGCCACCAGCGAGAGCGCGCCGCGCAGATCGGCCACGGTGCGCCGGGCGAGCAGGCCGAGATCGGCCTTGGTCACGGCGAAGACGTCCGGGATCTCGATCACGCCGGCCTTCATGAACTGCAGCGCATCGCCTGAGCCAGGTTGGGCGCAAAACACCACCGTGTCGCAGAGCCCGGCAACTTCGGTCTCGGATTGGCCTACGCCTACGGTCTCGACGATGACGCGGTCGTAGAGGGCGCGCATCAAGATCATGGCCGGAAAGGTGATCTCGGCTAGGCCGCCCAGGCGCTCGCGCGCGGCCATGGAGCGCACGAACAGGCCCTGGTCTTCGGGGTCGGTCGAGAGGCGGGTGCGGTCGCCGAGCAGCGCACCGCCCGAGCGGCGTGAGGATGGATCGACGGCGATCACGGCCACGGTTTGGCCTCGCCCGCGCCAATGGCTGATGAGGGCGCGGATCAGGGTGGACTTGCCCACACCAGGCGGCCCGGTCAGGCCGAGTGTCTGGCCTTTGGGCGCGGCGAACGCGGCATCGAGCAAGGCTGCGGTCTCGGGCGCCTCCGGGGCGGCTTCGATCTGGGCCAGGGCACGGGCCAGCGCCACCTTGGAGCCAGTGGCCAGGGTCTCCAGGGACAGGCTCATCCGGCGGTGTCCCGGCGCAGTCGCGCCTGGGCTGCGGCGAGGCGGGCGATGGGCACGCGGTAGGGCGAGCAGGAGACGTAGTCGAAGCCGGCCCGCTCGCAGAAATCGATCGAGGCTGGATCGCCGCCATGTTCGCCGCAAAGCCCGATGGCGATTTCGGGACGCACGGCGCGCGCGCGCTCGATGGCGAGGCGGATGATCTCGCCCACCCCCTCCTCGTCGATGCGGTGGAAGGGGTCGTGGGCGAAGATGTTTTTGGCGACGTATTCGGGCATGAAGCGCCCAGCGTCGTCGCGCGACAGCCCATAGAGCATCTGGGTCAGATCGTTAGTGCCAAAGGAGAGAAACTCGGCGTGGGCAGCAATGTCGCCGGCGCGCAGGCACGCGCGCGGGGTCTCGATCATCACGCCGACGCTGTAGGTGAGGCTGGGGGCGACGTCGCGGGCGACCTCGTCGATCATGGCGCGCACCGCCTGCAGCTCGCGCACCGCCGAGACCAGGGGCACCATGATCTCGGGGTGGACGGGCGGGTCGGCGCTGGCAGCGGCCTCAAAGAGCGCATGCGCCTGCATCTGGTAGATCTCGGGGTAGGCGATGGCGATGCGGCAGCCGCGTTTGCCGAGCATGGGGTTGAACTCGGCCAGGTCCGCCGCGCGTGCCTCGACGCGCTCGACGGGCAGGCCGAGGCGCTCGGCCACCTCGGCCAGATCGGCCTGTCCGTGGGGCAGGAACTCGTGCAGGGGCGGATCGAGCAGGCGGATGGTGACCGGCTTGCCCGCCATGGCGGCAAAGAGCGCGCTGAAGTCCTCGCGTTGCATGGGGCGCAGACGCTCTAGGGCGGCGCGGCGGGCGGTGGCGTCTTCGGCCAGGATCATCTCGCGCATGGCGGCGATGCGCCCGCGCTCAAAAAACATGTGTTCGGTGCGGCAGAGCCCGATGCCGGCGGCGTTGAAGCCGGTGGCGACCATGGCGTCTTTGGCGGTATCGGCGTTGGCGCGCACGTCGAGGCGGCGGGTGGCGTCGGCCCAGTCCATCAGCGTGGCGAAGGCGCCGGTGATCTCGGGGGGGCGGGTCTCGACCGTGCCTGCCAGTACCGTGCCTTGGCTGCCATCGACGCTGACGGCATCGCCCGCGCCAAAGCTGCGCCCGTCGGCGGCGGAGAGGCGCCCGGCCACCGGATCGAGGCTGAGATCGCGCGCGCCGACCACGCAGGGCCGGCCCAGACCGCGCGCGACGACGGCGGCGTGGCTGGTCATGCCCCCTCTGACGGTGAGCACGCCAGCGGCGGCGTGCATGCCGCGGATGTCTTCGGGCGAGGTCTCGACCAGGGCCAGGATGGCGGGTGCCCCTTCGGCAGCGGCGCGCTCGGCGGCCTCTGGCGAGAAGGCGAGCGGCCCAGAGGCGGCGCCGGGCGAGGCGGGCAGGCCGCGCCCGATGCGGTCGCGCCGCGCGTTCGGGGCGATGGTCGGGTGTAGATGCTGATCGAGAAACGCCGGGTCGGTGCTGGCGAGCGCTCTGGCGCGGCTGGTGATGCCCGCCTCCGCCAGATCGACGGCGATGCGCACCGCCGCCCGCGCCGAGCGGCGCTGGGGGCGAATGTCGAGAATGTGCAACGCGGCGTTCTCGACGGTGAACTCGACTGCCAGGGCCTCCTCGAAGGCCCGTTCCAGGTGGGTGAGCGTCTCGCAGAGAGCCGCGGCAACGGCGGGCAGTTTAGCCGTGAGCGAGGCGCCGGGGGCGCCGGTGCCCTCGACCAGCGGCCAGGGCGTGCGCAGGCCCATCATCGCTTCGTCACCTTGGGCCTCGGGCAGATAGCGCCCGTCGAGACCCGGCGCGCCGGTGTCTTCGCAGCGCGCGCGGGCGGTCCCGGCGCCCGAGTGGTCGCCGAGCCCCAGCGCCATCGCCTGGACGATCAGCGCCAGCGGGGCCTCGCCTTGTCCTGTCGCCGTGCGGCGGCGGCGCGCACTGGGGCGGGCCCAGGCCGCAGCCATCACATCCAAGGCCGCCGAGAGCTGAGCCTGGGGATCATCGGGCAGCGCACAGCCTTCCTCGGCAATCAGCGCCAGGCCCTCCTCGGCTAGGCGGGCGAAGTCCTCGGCGCTCAGGTGTTCCTCGCTGTCGGTGCCGCTGGCTTTGAGTGCCTCGAAGAGCGCGCCTTCGAACGCCTCCGCCTCGATGCCAAGCACGGCCGTCGCATAGGATTGCACCGCGCGGCGGTAGAGATCTTGCGCCACACGCGCGCCATGGCGGGCGATGAGGGCGGGCAGCGTCGCGGGCGTCACGCCGAGATCGAGCACAGCACTCACGCCGCCGCTGGCCTCGGGCGGGCGCACCGCCAGCAGCAGCGGACGCTCGGGACAGCCAAAGGTCCTGCCGGTGGCAGCCTCCAAGGGCGCGAGCACTCCGGCGACCTGCCCGGGCTTGGCGCGGACTTCGGCCAGCACCGCCTCGGGCAGCACCAGGGCCGGCGGCACCGAGGCCACCGCCGCCGCGCGTGCCAGTCGGGCTGCGCGCAGGCCATAGACCGCACCATCGAGCGTCGTCCCGCCCGGCCCGACCCAGCCGATCTCCGTTACCGTATCTTTCATGCCGCCATGATACCGCGTCCCTTCGCATCCGCACAAGAGCCGCACCGGCGCACCCGCCAGCGCGATAACCGCGGCACTGGCTCTAGAACGCGGCAGCGCCATCGGCTATCACACCGGCGACGCCGAGGAGGGGAGATTGGTCGCATGAAGGGTATCGTTTTGGCGGGGGGCTCGGGCACGCGGCTGCATCCGCTGACGCTGAGCGTCTCCAAGCAGCTGTTGCCGGTCTACGACAAGCCGATGATCTACTATCCGCTCTCGGTGCTGATGATCGCGGGCATTCGCGATATTCTGCTCATCACCACGCCCCACGACGCGGCACAGTTTCGCAAACTGCTGGGCGATGGCACTCAGTTCGGCCTCAACCTGCACTATGCCGAACAGCCCTCGCCCGACGGTCTGGCCCAGGCGTTTACCATCGGGCGCGACTTTGTCGGCTCGGACCCCGTCGCGCTCGTGCTCGGTGACAACATCTTCTACGGCGGTGGCTTCTCGGAGATGCTGGCGCGTGCCGCCGCGCGCGAAAAGGGCGCCACGGTGTTCGGCTATCAGGTCCACGATCCCGAGCGCTACGGCGTGGTCGCCTTCGATGCGGACGGTCGCGCGGTCTCGATCGAGGAGAAGCCGGCCAAGCCGCAATCGAACTTCGCCGTGACGGGGCTCTACTTCTACGACAACGACGTGCTCGACATCGCCGCGGCGGTAAAACCCTCGGCGCGGGGCGAGCTGGAGATCACCGACGTCAACCGCGTCTACCTCGAACGCGGCGATCTGCATGTCGAGCGCATGGGGCGCGGCTATGCCTGGCTCGACACCGGCACCTTCGAGTCGCTCCTCCAGGCGGGCCAATTCGTCCAAACCATCGAGGCGCGCCAGGGGATGAAGATCGCCGCCCCCGAAGAGATCGCGTGGCGCAACGGCTGGATCGACGACGGCACCTTGCAAGAGGCCGGGGCGCGGCTCAAGAAGTCGGGCTATGGCGGCTATCTCGCCCAGATGGTCGAGCAGGGCCGCGGTTGAGGTGGCGATGCGGCGGGTAATCGCCATCGCCTCCGGGGGCGGGCACTGGGTGCAACTGATGCGGCTGCGCCCGGCCTGGGACGGCCAGGCCCTCACTTACGTCACCACCGTGGCCGGCTATGAGGCCGAAGTGCGCCGCGACGCCCTCGCGCGTGGCCAGGCCGTGCCGCGGTTTTTCACCGTGACCGACGCCAATCTCAAGGAGCGCAAGCTGCATCTGCTCCGCCAGTTGCTCCAGGTTGCCTGGATCGTGCTCACCACCCGCCCCCATGCCGTGGTCTCGACTGGGGCCTCGCTCGGCTATTTTGCCTTGCGTCTGGGACGGCTGATCGGTGCGCGCACGATCTGGATCGACAGCATCGCCAACGCTGAGGAGCTTTCGCTCTCAGGGCGCAAGATCGGCCGTCACGCCGATGTCTGGCTCACCCAATGGCCCGAACTGGCCGACGAAGGCCGCGGCCTGCACTATGAGGGGTCGGTGTTGTGATCTTTCTGACCCTGGGCACCCAACTCCCTTTTGAGCGTCTGGTGCGCGCTGTCGACGCTTGGGCTGGCGCGCGCCAAGCGGTGGTGTTTGCCCAGATCCCCGATCCCGGCGAAGGCGGCTATGTGCCCCGGCATATGGAGTGGACCGCCCGGCTCGCGCCCGAAGATTTCACCCGGCGCTGCGAGAGCGCCCAGGTGATCGTCTCCCACGCCGGCATGGGCTCGATCATCACGGCGCTCAGCCTGGCCAAGCCGCTGATCCTGATGGCGCGCCGGAGTGCGCTCGGCGAACACCGC
>JBCDHK010000242.1:0-6067 GCA_038750185.1 Pseudomonadota bacterium | reverse complement strand
TTGGGATCGCGCTCGGCGGTGACGCGGATCGGGCCGCGGCCCACATCGATGGTCTCGCCCGAGACCGTGACCGTGCCGGGAAAGCGGCCATGCACGCTGTCATAGCGCAGCAGGTGGGCGTTGGTCTCGACGGGGCCGAGATCGTTGATCGCCACCACCTCGATGTCCTGGCGCCCGGTCTCGACGATGGCGCGCAGCACGTTGCGCCCGATGCGGCCGAACCCGTTGATTGCGACTTTGACGGCCATGGCGCGTTCCTCTCGTTTTGCGGTCTGGGGTCGTTTGAGGGTCAGGGATGGGCGGACGGGCCGGGGCCCTGCCGCCGCACCGGCTTGTAGCCAGGGTTGGCCGGACGATCAACGGGGCTTGGCCGTGGCGGGTTGGCGCTGTGATTAATTTCATAATTAAACTTTAATACAACCTATGCGCGACTTGACTTTGATCCGCGTCTCAACGAGTAAGATCGGGTGTGTTAGTAGCTTATAATACAACTGGAGAGTGTGATGAGCCCGTGCCGTGTCCGCCCCACCTGGGGCTGTGCCGCCTTGGCGTGCGCCCTGCTCGGTGCAGCCGCCGCGCCAGCCAAAGCCGCCACCGTCCTATTCGATTTCGAGACCCGCGACCCCAGCGTGGCCGTCAACGGCCAAAGCACCACCCAAGACGCGCGCTTCAACGACGCCTCGGTCTATTCGGGCGACGCCTACACTCAGTTCCAAGCCGATTTCGGCGTCGTGCTCAGCACCAACCGCACCAGTTCCAATCCGCTGGCGCTGTTCGATTCCGATTGCTTCGGCAATAGCCTCACCTCTCCCAGCACCTTCCCCGGCAGCGGCCAACGCCCGCCACCTTGCACCGGCGGCGACCCCGATCTCGCGACCGGCTCGGCCTTTGGCTCGCCCAGCGAAGGCAAAGTCCTGATCGTCAATGAAAACAATAACGGCGCCGTCGACGACAACTTCACCGGCAGCAACCAGATCACCTTCAGCTTCACCGATCCCGGCGGCGTCGATCTGACCAGCATCGTGTTGATCGATCTGGACGAGGTGGCCTCGGTCTCCAACGCGATCAAATTCGAGTTTGCCTTCAACGCACAAGGTACCATCGACGACGCCGTGGATGGCGGCGATGTGGGCGTCCAGCGCACCGGCACCAATGGTGCTGGGCAAAACCAAGTCGATCTGGTGTCCGAAACGCTGTTCAACCCCAACATCGCCGGCGACAACTCCTACCGCACCTACAGCTTCGACGATGCCTTCGGCGTGCAGCTGCTGACCGTGACCTTCGCCGAGATCAGCGGCGCCATCGCCATCCTGGAGTACACCCGCCCCAACGATCCCGGCCCGGTTAACACGGTGCCGCTGCCCGGGGGGGCGGTGCTGTTGCTCTCCGGGCTCGGTGCACTGGCGATGCTGCGCCGCCGGCGCGGCGGCGCTCTGGCCTGAGCGCCCGATCAGGTGACCCCGATCAGTTAGCCCCCATCAGTTCGTCTGGGCGTTGGTCCAGCCGACGAGGCTCTCGGGATAGAGTTTTACCCCCTCGATCCCGGCCACCTCGCTGATCACAAACCAGTTGGTCGCTGCCCAGTGGCCGGTGTTGCAAAAGCTCACCACCGTCGTGCCCGGCGTCCAGCCCTCGGCCTCGACCGCCGCCAGCGCCGCCTCGGGCGCCACATCGAGCAGATTGCCGCTGGAGAAGAACCGCTCGTGGTTGATGTTGAGCGCATCGGCGAGCGTGCCGGCAAAGGCGGCCAGCGGGTGCTGCGTGGCGCCGGTGAAGAACTCGTTGGGGCGGGCATCGATCAGGATCGCCTTGGCCTCGCCTGCGATCACCGCATCGACGCCCTCGCGCTCGATGGCCCAGCGCTGATCGAAACTAAAGTCGTGCCCGCTCGGCACCGGCGCGCTGGCCTCGGTGGTGAGGGCGCGCCCGCTCTTGCTCCAGGCGGCAAGCCCGCCGTTCAAGATCGCGATCTCCTCGACGCCAGCCGACTTCAGCGTCCAGTAGACCCGCGCCGCCGCGCCGAAATCGCTCACGTCCTTGCCCGCATAGCTGACCACCACCGGCGTCTCGGGCGTAATGCCAGCACCCGAGAGCAGCCCATCGAGCGCCGCCTCCGAGAGCAGCGCGCCGGGATTGTCCTTGGGCCCGCGCCAAGCGGGGTAGGGGGTGTTGACCGCACCCTCCAGATGGCCCTTGGCAAAGGCAGCGGGTGCGCGGATGTCGAGGATCACCGTCTCGGTGGCGACGCTTGCCAGGGTCTCGGGATCGATCAGGGGCTCAAGATCGAGCGCGTTGGCGCTTTGGGCCAAACCAGTGGCAAGCAGCGCGGCAGTTAGGACGGCAGGCAAAACGGCGGTTTGGGAGGCCATGGGTATTGTCTCCTGATATGCTGGGGTATCTGAGATATAATCGCATTTCTGTGTAATATAAGGACGCGGCACTATCAGCCACGGGATTTGCCGCGTGCTGCAACGCCCGCGCCGCAAACCGTCTCCATCATGCCGGTCCCGAGACGCCGTCGCATGTCGACCGGGCGTAGGTCTGGTCTCAGGATCGATGTGCGCATGCGCCAAGACACGGCCCGGGAGACGGCGATGACCGAGCAGCCCTCCAACCCGCTGGTGATCTTTACCCCTTCGGGCAAACGCGGGCGCTTTCCCGTCGGCACGCCGATCTTGGCGGCGGCGCGCCAGCTTGGCGTCGATCTCGCGTCGGCTTGTGGCGGGCGCGGCATCTGCGCTACGTGTCAGGTGACGCCCGCCCACGGCAGCTTCCCCAAACACGGCGTGCGCGTGATGGAGGGCGCCCTCTCCCCCTGGAACACTGTCGAGGAGCACTACGACACCAAGCGTGGCCTGGCCCAGGGCCGGCGTCTCGGTTGTCAGGCCACGGTGCAAGGCGATGTGGTGATCGACGTGCCGGCTGAGAGCCAAGTCCACGCCCAGGTGGTGCGCAAGGCGGCTGACACCCGCGAGATCGCGCTCGACCCGGCGACGCGGCTTTATACGGTGGCGGTCGAGGAGCCCGACATGCACCACCCCTCAGGCGATCTGGAGCGCTTGCGAACCGCCTTGGCCAGCGCGGGCGTGGCGGATGTGCAGTGCCCGTTGGAGGTGTTGCGCACCCTCCAGCCAGCCCTGCGCAAGGGCCAATGGACGGTGACGGCGGCCGTCCACACCCCCCACGACGGCACGCCGGCGCGCATCGTGGCGCTCTGGCCGGGAGCGTTTGAAGGCCCGATCTACGGCGTGGCCATCGATGTGGGCTCGACCACCATCGCCTGCCATCTCTGCGATCTGGCCAGCGGCGCCGTGGCGGTGTCCTCGGGGGCGATGAACCCGCAGATCCGCTTTGGCGAAGACCTGATGTCGCGCGTCTCCTATGTGATGATGAACCCGGGCGGCGACACCGAGATGACCCGCGCCGTGCGCGAGGCGCTCGATGGTTTGATCGCCGAGGTCGCGACGCAGGCCGGCATCGGCCCCGAGCGTATCCTGGAGGGCGTTCTGGTCGGCAATCCGGTGATGCACCACCTGCTGCTCGGTCTCGATCCGACCGAGCTTGGCGGGGCGCCTTTTGCGCTGGCGACCTCGGAGGCGGTCTCGCTGACGGCGCGCGATCTGGGGCTGTCGTTGCCGGGTTCGGCGGCGTTTCATGTGCTACCTTGCATTGCCGGGCATGTGGGCGCCGATGCCGCTGCCGTGGCCTTGGCCGAAGCACCCCAGGAGTGTGACGCGCTTACCCTGGTGGTCGATGTCGGCACCAACGCCGAGATCCTGCTGGGGGACCGCACGCGCGTCCTGGCCTGTTCCTCGCCCACCGGCCCCGCCTTTGAGGGTGCGCAGATCTCCGCCGGACAGCGCGCCGCCCCCGGCGCCATCGAGCGCGTGCGCATCGACCCGGCGACCAAGGAGGCGCGCTTTCGCATCATCGGCTCAGAGACGTGGTCGGACAAGGTGGGCTTTGACACCACCGCCGTCACCGGGCTCTGCGGCTCGGCGATCATCGAGGTCATCGCCGAGATGCGCCTGGCCGGGATCATCGACGCCGACGGCGCCATCGGCGCGCCGGAGGCGGTCGGCTCGGCGCGGGTGGTGGCCGATGGGCGCACCTATTCCTACGTGCTGCACGACGGACGCGCTGAGGGTGGGCCGCTGGTCGCCGTCACCCAGGCCGATGTGCGCGCGATCCAACTGGCCAAGGCCGCGCTTTATGCCGGCGCGCGCCTCTTGATGGACCGCTTCGGCGTCGAGCGCGTCGAGCGGGTCGTCCTGGCTGGAGCCTTCGGCGCCCATATCTCGCCGCTCCATGCCATGGTGCTCGGCATGATCCCCGATTGTCCGCTCGACAAGGTGGTTGGGGCTGGCAATGCGGCGGGCACGGGCGCGCGCATGGCGCTGCTCTCGCGGGCGGCGCGCGCTGAAGTCGAACGCGTGGTGGCCGGGATCGAGAAGGTCGAGACCGCTGTCGAGCCGCGCTTTCAGGAGCATTTCGTGGCCGCTATGGCCGTGCCGCATAAGAGCGATCCGCACCCGTGCCTGGACAACGAAGTGCGCCTGCCCGCCGTCAGCTTCGCACCGGGCGACGATGGCGGCGGGCGGCGGAGGCGGCGGCGCCAGACCAGCGCCGCCTGAAGGTCTTGGCTCTTAGGCCGCGGCCTGCCCCGCCGTCGCCTTGGCCAGCGCCTGATCGAGATCGGCGATCAGGTCGTCGGCGTCTTCCAGGCCGATGGAGAGGCGCACGACCTCGGGCCCGGCACCGGCGGTCTTTTGCTGCTCGGGCGTCAACTGACGGTGGGTGGTCGAGGCCGAGTGGATGATCAGCGAGCGCAGATCGCCCAGATTGGCTAGATGCGAGAACAACTCGACCGCATCGACCAGCTTGACGCAGGCGTCATAGCCGCCCTTTACGCCGAAGGTAAAGATTGAGGACGTGCCCTTGGGGCAGTACTTCTGCCCGCGCGCAAACCAGGGCGAGCTTTCCAGCCCGGCATAGGACACGAACTCGACCGCCGGATGGGCTTCCAAGAACTTGGCCACCTTGACCGCGTTCTCGCAGTGGCGGTCCATGCGCAGCGACAGCGTCTCGACGCCGAGCAGCGTCTGGAAGGCGTTTTGCGGCGCCTGGCACATGCCGAGATCGCGCAGCGTCACGGCGATGGAGAAGAAGGTAAAGGCGAGCGGGCCGAAGGTCTCGGCGAACTTGAGGCCGTGGTAGGAGGGGCTGGGCTCGGAGAGCGCGGGAAACTTGCCCGAGGCCGCCCAGTCGAAGCTGCCCTTGTCGACCACCATGCCGCCCATGGCGGTGGCGTTGCCGCAGAGGTACTTGGTGGTCGAATAGACCACGAGATCGGCGCCGTGCTCCATGGGGCGGAGCAGATAGGGCGTGGCGGTGGTGTTGTCGACGATCAGCGGCACGCCCCCGCCATGGGCGATCTCGGAGAGCGCTTCGAGATCGGTGATGTAGCCGCCCGGATTGGCGATGCCTTCGCAAAACACCGCGCGGGTGTTGTCGTCGATGGCGGCTCTGACCGCGGCGTGGTCTTCGGTGTCGACAAAGCGCACCTCCCAGCCGAAGTGTTTGAAGGCGTGATTGAATTGGTTGATTGAGCCGCCGTAGAGCCGGTTGGAGGCGATCAGGTTGCACCCAGGCGCCATGAGCGGAAAGAGCGCCATCACCTGTGCGGCATGGCCCGAGGCGCAGGCCACCGCGCCCGCACCACCATCCAGAGTAGCGACACGCTCCTGGAGTACGGCCACGGTCGGGTTGGTCAGGCGCGAGTAGATGTAGCCCAGCTCCTGGAGATTGAAGAGCGCCGCCGCGTGGTCGGCATCGCGAAACACGAAGGCCGTGCTCTGGACGATGGGTGTCACGCGCGCGCCGGTGGCCGGGTCGGGCTGGGCGCCGGCGTGGATCTGCAGGGTGTCGAAGCCGTAGGTCTTGTCGCTCATGGGTCTCTCCCGGGGTGTAGTTTGGGGCATCGTACAGCCGCGAGCGGGTAATGCCACTGCGACCCTGGTGCCGTCCACCCCCCGCGCTACCCCCAGAGCGCCTGGGTCGAATGCGC
>JBCDHK010000241.1:0-6097 GCA_038750185.1 Pseudomonadota bacterium | reverse complement strand
GTGCATGAGATGATGTCGGTGGTGGCGGGCAGCCTCTCTGACGACGACATCGCCGATCTTGCGGCGTGGTATGCCTCGATCATCGTGGAGGTGCGTCTGCCGGAGTGATGGGCAAAGCGCCGCCCCAGCGCCAGGTTTTTTTGTTGCTCGTCTGCCGCGCCCCGCTATTTCAAGCTACACGCGTAAAAAAGTACAGATACAACCGTAGATCTGCTAAAAACGCGCCGAGGGGGTGCGTCGATGGCCGTGAAGACGGCATTATTGGACAACGCCGCGGTATTGGGCTTGGACGCTTTGCAGCGCCCGATCTGGATCGTCGATCCTGCGCGCGCTGTCGTGCTCTGGTCCAATGGCGCCGCTGCCGAGGCCGCCGCCGAGATCGCAGCCCTTGCCCGGGCGGACTGGCCTGCCCCGCTGCTGGAGAGCCTTGCGCTCGACAGCCCCACGCCGCGCCTCAGCGGACGCCTAGGCCTTGGCGAGACTGCCTTGGTCTGGCGCGCCGCGCCTCAGCGCTGGTCGGATGGACGCCCTGTCCTGCTGGTCGAGGCCGATCTGTCTGAGTCAAAGCCTGGGCCCGAACCTGCACCCAAACCCGAGCCCTTGCCCGCTCCCAAGGCAGTCACCGCGCCTGGCGAGACTGGGCTCGATGCGCTGGAGATCATGCGCGCCCTCGCCTCCGGCGAACCGCTCGAACGTCTGCTGGAGCGCATAGCGTTGCTGATCGAAGACCGTCAGCCGGGGACGGTGTGCTCGATCCTGATCCTGGATGAAGACGGCACCCATGTGGCGCGCTCGGTGGCGCCGAGCCTGCCCACGATCTATAGCGAGGCGCTGATCGGTGTCAGCATCGGCCCTCAGACAGGTTCCTGCGGCACCGCCATGCATCGTGGCACCCGCATAGTCAGCGAATCGATCCCCGATGATCCCAACTGGCACGACTACCGCGCGCTGGCCGCCTCGGCCGGGCTGCAATCGAGCTGGTCCGAGCCGATCCGCGACGCCACGGGCAAACGCGTGATCGGCTGTCTTGGCATGTATGCGCGCGTGCGCATGCGCCCGAGTGCCGCGCATTTCGAGGCGCTGGAGACCGCCTCCAACTACATCGCCGTTGCGCTGATTGCCGAGCGCCAGCGCCTGCAGCGGCTGCGCACCCTCGACCGCCTGCGCACGCGCGAGGCCGCCATGCACGCCTTTCTCGATGCCTCGCCGGGGATGGTCTTTGTCACCGATCGCAAGGGCCGCTATACCACCGTCAACCGGGTGTTCTGCGAGAACTATGGCCTGGAGCGCCAAGCCGTGTTGGGGCGCACTGCCTCGGAGGTGTTCGGCCAGGCCATCGGCGCGGTCTGGAGTGCCGAGGCCGCGCGCGTCGGCCCCGGGCGCGACGTCGATACCACCGTTGCCCCCGACCCTGCCGATCCAGCGCGCATGCTCTCGACAACGCGCTTTTTGGTGCGCAACGGTGCCGGCTTGGTCGAAGGCATCGGCGCCATCGCCACCGACGTCACCGCCCAGCAGAAAGCCGAGCATGAGCTGGGCGTCCTCACCGAGCGGCTGCAACTGGCCATCGAGGCCGCCGATCTCGGTGTGATCGATTACGACTTTGCTACCGGGCTGATAAAGTGCAACACGCGCCTGGCCGAGATCTACGGCGTGCCCGGGTGTGCCGACCGGTTCGTCAAGCCTGAGGATCTTACCGGTTTCGTCCACCCCGAAGACCGCGCCCGCATGCGCGCGCGCATGGAAGATGCCGCTGCGGGCCGTCTTACTCCGCTGATGGCGAGCTTTCGCATCCAGCGCCCCGATGGCTGCATCCGGCATCTGCGCACCAGTTCGCGCATCCTCTCTGGCCCCGACGGCCAACCCGCGCGCGCCATCGGCGTCAACCGCGACATCTCCGCCGATGTCGCCATGGCCGAAGTGCTGGAGGCGCGCACACACGAGGCCGAGGCCGCCAATAGTGCCAAATCGCGCTTTCTGGCCAACATGAGCCACGAGATGCGGACACCGCTCAATGGTGTGCTTGGCAATGCGCTGTTGCTGGCGCGCTCAGAACTGGATCCGGTGCAGCGTGGCCAGTTGGAGTCCATCGAGCGCTCGGCGCGCACGCTGCTCGATCTGATTGTCGATCTGCTCGATATCGGGCGCATCGAGGCCGGTGCGCTGGCTGTCGAGCGTGCGCCGGTCTCCTTGAGCGGGCTGATCGAGGCGGCCATCGACACGCTGCGCGTCTCGGCAGAGGCCAAGGGGCTGGCGCTTGGCGGGCAGCTCGACCCTGCGTTGCCGGCGCTGATCGAGGGCGATGGCCGGCGCATCAGCCAGGTGCTGATCAATCTGCTCGGCAATGCGGTCAAGTTTACCGATGCGGGCTCGGTGCGCCTTTATGCCGGGCGTGGGGCGGGGGAGACGATCCGCTTCAGCGTCTGCGATACGGGGCCTGGTGTGCCGCCCGGACAGCGCGAGCTGATCTTTGGGCGCTTTGTCCAGTCCGAGCATACCCTGTCGCGCCGCCATGGCGGCACCGGGCTCGGTCTGGCGATCTCGCGCGAATTGGCGGTGCTGATGGGGGGACGCCTCAGCGTAAACGCCCGCGAGGGCGGGGGGGCGTGCTTTTGGCTGGAGTTGCCTTTGGTCGCAGCGGAGGCGGGCGAGGGCGCGCCTGGACGGGCGGCGATGGCTGCACCCTCGCGGTAGAGGGGGCGCTCGCGCCTGGACACAAGCGTTGTGAGCGAGGGCGAGGTCGAGCCTCGGATTTTAGAGCGATTTCAAGGGAGGTGGAAATACCGACTGACCAGGAAATCGCGGTGAAACAACAGTCTACAGCATTGGGGGTGAACCAACGTTCACGCGCAATGCTGTAGAGGGGGCGGCGCGGGCCGGGCATCGAGCCCCGCCCGCGCCGCCATTGCCTGCGGCAATGGTCACGTGGCGAGCCAGACGCGCTCCAGGTGCATCTCGCGCGCTTGGTGGCGGGCGTAGCCGTTCAGCTCGGTGACGTGGTGGAGGTACATCTTACGCCAGAACGGCTGGATGATGATGCCGTCCTCGCGCAGCATCGCCTGCAACTCGGCCATCACCGCGCGTCGGGCGTCGGCATCAAAGATGCCCAGCGCCTCGTCGAGCTTGGCGTCGAAGGCTGGATTGGCGTAGGCGGTCTCGTTCCAGGCGGCGCCCGAGCGATAGGCGAGGGCGAGCACCTGGACGCCGAGCGGGCGTCCGCCCCAGTCGGTGGCCGAGAACGGATACTTGGTCCAGTTGTTCCAGAACGTCGCCCCCGGGATCACGGTGCGTTTGACGTTGAGGCCCGCCTGGCGGAGTTGGGCGCCGATGGCGTCCATGGTGGTGCGCTGCCAGGCGCCGTCGATGGAGATCAGTTCGAACTCGGTCTGGGCCTCGCCCGCCTCCTCCAGCATGGCCACGGCGGCGGCGGGATCGACGGCGGGGCGTTCCATCTCGGCGTACTCGGGGTGCATGGGGCCGACGTGGTGGTTTTCGCCGACCGCGCCGTTGCCCTCGATGCCGAGCGCCATGGTGATGGTGTTGTCGGTGGCCATCTGGATGGCGCGGCGCACGGCCTGTTTGTCGTAAGGCGCCACTTGGACGTTCATGCGTGCGCAGATGGTCTGAGCGGTCTCTTTCTCCTGGCGCTCCAGGGCGAGGCTGTCGAGCAGCGGCAGCATATCGGCCGCCGACTCGTCGTTGACATGGATCTCCTCGGCCTCAAAAGCCGAGACGATGGCGCCTGGGTCGGTGCCGAAATCGAGGAAGTGGACCTCATCGAGAAACGCCTCGCCGCCCCACCACTGGCCCGCCTCGCGGCGCTTGACGATGGCGCGGTCGCCGACGTTGATCTCGACCAGCTCGAACGCACCCGTGCCGAGGGGCGCCTCTGAGAGCGGCACCGAGCCGTCGAAGGAGCGGTGGACGATGAGGGCCGGATAATCCGAGAAGGCCGCAATCAGCGAGATGTCGGGCACGGGCAAGTTGAGGCGCACGGTCAGATCATCGACGCGCTCGATCACGCCCTCGCCGATCTGGCCGGTGTCCGCATCGATCAGGCTTGCCATGGCGTTGGCCATGGAGTTGCCCTCGGCAGCAGTATCGCAAAAACGGCGGATGTTGTGGATGACGTCATCGGCGGTGAAGGCATCGCCGTTGGTCCAGGTGACGCCGGGGCGCAGCGATAGTGTGTAGGTGCGTGCGTCGTCGGAGACCTCCCAGCCCTCCAGCAGAAGGCCGGTGAAGGTGAAGTCGGGCTCCCAGCGCACCAGCGTCTCGCAGAACTGGCGTGCGACGTTGGCCATCTCGGGCCAGTCGAAGGTGCGCGGATCTTCGAGCGCCATCACCTGCATGCCGACGTTGAGGCGGCCGCCGCGCACGCCCTCGGTGGTGTCGGCGCGGGCGGGCGCTGCTTCGCCGATCAGCGCGTAGGCGGTGGCGGCACTGGCGCCGAGCGTCGAGGCGAGGGCGAGGAATTCGCGGCGCTCCAGGCGGCCTTGGCGCACGGCTTGGGCCAAGGTGCGCAGGTGCGAGCGGGGTTCAACGGGGGTCTGACGAGAATGCATCGGGTGTCCTCCTCTGGGACAAGATGGCGCGCAGGGGGCGTCCCCGCGGGCTTACACGATGCATTTTAGACAAGGTGTCCGGGCAATCCAGACGCCAGATGCGAAAAGGCGCCCCACAGGACGGACCCGTGGAGCGCCTTGCGCGAAAGAAGCGGCTCAGC
This sequence comes from Pseudomonadota bacterium, assembly GCA_038750185.1. Lineage (GTDB taxonomy): Bacteria > Pseudomonadota > Alphaproteobacteria > Rhodobacterales > Rhodobacteraceae > Thermohalobaculum. The sequence continues at coordinate 1,371 of JBCDHK010000241.1, read as the reverse complement.
CCTGGCGGGCTTTAAAGCGCTTCTGGGTCTTGTTGATCACATAGACGCGGCCCTTGCGGCGCACCACGCGGCAGTCGCGGTGGCGGGCCTTGAGCGAACGCAGCGAGCTTTTGACTTTCATCGTTTCCTCCGTGAACCTCAGGCCAGCGCCGCTTTGGCGCGCTCGACGATGGCGGTAAAGCCGGCGGGATCGTGCACGGCCAGATCGGCCAGCACCTTGCGGTCGACCTCGATGCCGGAGCGATTGAGCCCGTCGATAAAGCGCGAATAGGTCATCGCCTCGTCATGGGCGCGCACGGCGGCGTTGATGCGTTGGATCCAGAGCGCGCGGAAGGTGCGCTTGCGCACTTTGCGGTCGCGGGTCTGGTACTCCATGGCGCGCTCGACCGACTGCTTGGCCGTGCGGAAGTTACGCGAGCGCGCGCCGTAGTAGCCTTTGGCTTGCTTGACGACTTCGCGGTGGCGGCGGTGCGAGGTGGGTCCACCTTTTACGCGGGGCATTCGGTGTCCTCCTCAGACGTAGGGCAGGAACGACTTGACGATCTTGGCGTCCGGTTCGGACAGCGTCGTCGTGCCGCGCGCATTGCGGATGAATTTGGGGCTGCGCTTGATCATGCCGTGGCGCTTGCCGGCCTGGGCCGACAGGACACGCCCGCGGGCGGTGACCTTGAAACGCTTCTTAGCGCCCGATTTGGTCTTCATCTTGGGCATTTCACACTCCAGTAGGTAGAGAAGGCTGGGGTAGAGAAGGCGCCGCCGCGGCAGCCCGTCACCGGCCGGGCAGCGTCCTGAGAGCGTTGCGCATACCGCCGTGACCGGGCGATGGCAAGGGGCAATGCTTTTTGCGAGGGGTTTTGGGGGATGCCCACCACCTCACATGGCGCTCATCGCACTGGCGAGGCAAGCGGATCGAGCACTGTGCGACCGCCGTCCACGGCCATGATCTGCCCCGTCACAAAGCTCGCCTTGTCCGAGGCCAGATAGACCGCCGCCTCCGCCGCCTCCTCAGCCTCGCCGATGCGCCCGAGCGGCGTCACCCGCACCATCTCCTCGCGCAGATCCGAGCGCTCCTTCAACGCCTCGCGCAGCGTCTGGGTCATCACCGAGCCGATGGCCACGCCGTTCACCCTGATACGGTGCTCGGCCAGACACGCCGCCATCGAGCGCGTCAGCTGATCGAGGGCGGCACAGGACACCGAATGGGCAAACAGCTCAGGCACCGTGCGCCGTGCGGCGATCGAGGTCACGGTGACGATGGCGCCGCGGAAATCGGGGTCGTCTTCGGACTGGGCGATCATGCGCCGCGCCGTCGCCTGGGCCAGGGTGAACACGTTGCGCACGTTGTCGGTGTAGGCCGCATCGAAGGCGTCG
>JBCDHK010000240.1:0-6142 GCA_038750185.1 Pseudomonadota bacterium | reverse complement strand
TTGAGGCGCTCCTCAAAGTCGCCGCGGTAGCGGGTTCCGGCGAGCAGCGCGCCCATGTCGAGCGAAAAGATCGTGGTGTTGGCCAGCACCGAGGGCACCTGGGCATCGACCACCTTCTTGGCGAGGCCCTCGGCGATGGCGGTCTTGCCCACGCCCGGATCGCCCACCAGCAGCGGGTTGTTCTTGCGCCGCCGGCAGAGCACCTGGATGCAGCGCTCGACCTCGGAAGAGCGCCCGATCAGCGGATCGATCCGCCCCTGCTGCGCTTTAGCATTAAGATCGACGCAGAATTTGCCGAGCGAGGTCTCGTCGGCCTTCTGGGGTTCGGTCTCCTCCGCCTCGGCCTGTTCGGTCTCGTCCTGGCCGCGCACTGCGCGGGTCTCGCCGAAGGCTGGATCCTTGGCGATGCCGTGGGACAGATAATTGACCGCATCATAGCGGGTCATGTTCTGGTCTTGCAGGAAGTAGGCCGCGTGGCTCTCGCGCTCATTGAAGATCGCCACCAGCACGTTGGCGCCGGTCACCTCTGAGCGCCCCGAGGACTGCACATGGATCGCTGCGCGCTGGATCACGCGCTGGAAGCCGGTCGAGGGCGCGGCCTCGGCGTTTTCGGCATCAAAGACGAGCGTCTCCAGATCGTTATCGACAAAGCGCGTCAGCGTGGCGCGCAGATCACCCAGATCGACCGAGCAAGCCCGCATCACCCGCGCCGCATCCGGCTCATCGATCAGGGCGAGTAGCAGATGTTCGAGGGTCGCGAGTTCGTGGCGGCGGGCGTTGGCGAAGCCGATCGCGCGGTGGATCGCATCTTCAAGCGTGGAGGTCAGCGATGGCATAGTCGGCTCCTCTTGCCAGTGGTCGGCCCCAAGTCTTCGCACGCGACCGCGTTTTGGGCGGGCTTGGCGAGGAGGGAAGGGGAGGGACAAAACCCCTGTGACACCTTAACCTTGGCGCACTCCCAGCCGGGATCAAGCGAAACCTTTGACACGCCCGCTTTCGACACGCCGATGTGCACAGTGTTTGGCACGAGGCGATGCGCGCGGGCACGGTTGGATATGTGGCGGCTGGTTAGCGCCTTGAATAAGCAAAGCGGGGAAACGGGCGCCTCGTCAAGAGCACAGTTCGGTTCGGCAACGAACCGAAGGGCATGATACGCGGTTGCGCCCGGGCTCACTCTTTTTCCATCGTGCATTGCAACGGATGCTGGTTCGAGCGCGCGCAATCCATCACTTGGGTCACTTTGGTCTCGGCCACTTCAAACGGATAGACCCCGACCACCGCGACCCCCTTGTTGTGCACAGTCAGCATGACTTCGACAGCACGGGCGTGATCGAGATTGAAGAAACGTTCGAGTACGTAGACCACAAACTCCATGGGCGTGTAATCGTCATTGAGCAGCAAAACCTTGTAAAGAGAAGGTTTTTTGGTCTTCTCCTTGGGGCGCGTGCGCACATCGATATCGCCATCGCCATCGCCGTCCTCCGGACCTTGGCCAAGCCGCACAGCAAAGCGCGAACCCAGGCGCGCGCCCTTGTGGGGCGCGAGGATTTGTGCGCGTTCCTCGTGCCGCTGCCAGTGCTCACGGCCGCCAATGCGGTGCTCCATGACTACCCACCTGTGCCCAGACTGCGTATTCCATTCGATCCTCGGACCATATATCCGCCTCTTGGGACGAGAAAAGGGGGCCGGAGCCCCCTTTCCTACAGTCGTAGCGTGTTGTGTACTGCCTCAGGCATGGGTCTTGAACAGTTCCGAGGCCGAGGTCACGCGCGCGCTCAGCGGCTCGAAGCACTCTTTGGTCGCCTCGGTGAACATCTCGGACATCTTGGTGGCTTGGGCCACATAGCCTTCCATGGCCGACTTGGCAAAAGCCGACTGCTTTTCGAACAGCTCGGTCACCGATTTGGCCGAGGACATGTCTTTGGCCGCAGCCATGCCGTCCTCATAGGCCTTTTTGGTAAAGGCGGTGATTTCGGCGTTCATCTCCTCGGCAGCCTTGGCGGCGCGCTTGGAGGAGGCGACCATGGCTTCCATGGTCTGCTGATTGAAGCTCGCCACGTCTTCCATCGACTTGGTCATCTTCTCGGTGCTGTCTTCGATCACCTTCTGGGCCTCGTTGGTAAACTCTTCGACCGTTTTGTTGGCGTCGGCGTTCATGGCGTCACTCCTCATGTCGTGGGTCGCGGATGGGACGGCTGGGTGAAGCGCCGTCGTGGCGGTGGGGGCAGTATGGAGAAAATGGTGCAGTGCGTCAAGATATTTTGCGTTGCACAATGATAGTGATCGAAGACCTGGCCCAACCAATTTCCCGCCGGGGATATTCATGGCAGAAACCTTGTGCTAACCTTTGCAATTAATAAATGATCCCGCCGCACACGACACACCGCCCCACCGCGCTATACCGACGTCATAGGAGCCCCAACCCCCAAGGGTCAGCATCCACAGAAGGGCCGCATTCAAGGTCCCATAATCGCAACTGAGGCCGGGATAACCGGTCCACGAGGCACCGCAGGCAAGACCGCCGGCACAGAGGCACTAACCGCCCGACCGGCCACAGCGATCACCCCGCCCAACGGGCGGCGAAACGGCCCATCGAGCAGGGCTTGGAGACAGGCACATCATGCGCATTCCCCGTCTATCCTCCCGCGGCCTTTCCGCCCGCGCTGCCGTGTTGTCGGCGCTCTTGGCGCTGGTTTTGGCCGCCCTGCCGGGCACAGCCCTGGCCGCGCCCTATGCCGCCATCGTCCAGGATATGCGCACGGGCAAGACCGTCCACGCCCGCGCGGCCGATCGCAAACAACACCCCGCCTCGCTGACCAAGCTGATGACGCTCTATCTCACGTTTGAGGCGGTCAAAAACGGCCAGCTCCGCCTAGACCAACGCGTGCGCGTCTCGCGCAACGCCGCGCGCCAGCCCGCCTCCAAGCTCTATCTGAAAGCCGGCCAGCGCATCTCGATCCGCCACCTGATCCGCGCCGCCGCGATCAAATCGGCCAATGACGCCGCCATGGTGCTGGCCGAGGCCATCGGCGGCTCGGAACGCGCCTTCGCCCGCCTGATGACCCAAAAGGCGCGCTCGCTCGGCATGCGCTCGACCACGTTCAAAAACCCCCACGGCCTGACCTCGCGCGGCCACCTCTCAACCGCGCGCGACATGGCGATCCTGGGGCGGGCGCTCTATTTTCACTACCCCGAGTATTACAACGTCTTCGGTAAGACCCACGCCTACGCCGCCGGCAAGCGCGTCAACACCACCAACCGCTTGCTGCGCACCTACTCCGGCGCCGAGGGCATGAAGACCGGCTACACCCGCGCCGCCGGCTATAATCTGCTCGCCACCGCAAGCCGGGGTGATCGGCGGGTGCTGGCGGTGGTGATGGGCGGGCGTTCCTCGCGCGCGCGCAACAAGCGCGTGGCGGAGCTGCTCGACATGGGCTTTGCCCGCACGCCGCGCTTTGCCCGTGAGAGTGCGCCGACCACGCGGCGCAAGAAGGCCCGGGCCACCGCCTCGCTGGTGCGCGCGCCCATGCCGCGCGTGCGCCCTGGCACCAATGCCACTGGGCTCGCGGCGGTCGGCTCGGTGTTTGCCGGTCAGGCGGCGGCTTCGGTGCCCGATCCGGCTGGTTCGGGCGCCCCCCTTTATGCCGCCCTGCCCAAGCCCAATCCCCTGCGCAGCGGCCCCAAGGACGGCAAGGCCCGGCGCGTGGCGCGCGCGACCACGGCCACGGCCGCGACTGCCGCGACCACGCCCGGCTGGATGGTGCAGATCGGCGCCTTCACCCGCCTCGCCGATGCCGAGCGCCACCTCAAGCGCTTTGACAAGGGCGTCGCCGGTGAGCTGGCCACGGCCCGCGCCGCCATCGAGCGCGAGCGCAACGCCTCGGGGCGTGCGCTCTACAAAGTCCGCTTTCGCAATCTTAGCCGCACCGACGCCAAAGGCGCCTGCGCCAAGATCAAACGCGCCAAACGCGACTGCATGGCGATGGCACCGCGCTGAGCGCACGATCTCGGTAAATGCACGCGCCCCCAGGATGGGCGCTGGCCTCGGCGCCCGCGCGCTGCTAGGGAGCGCGATGCCAATCAACCCAACCGAGAGGGCGCCATGATCGAGATCGGAAACCGTCTGCCCGAGGCGACGCTGATGGAACTGACCGCCAGCGGCCCCAGCTCCGTGCCAAGCAGCGAGGTCTTCGCTGGCAAGACCGTGGCGCTGTTTGGCGTGCCGGGCGCTTTCACGCCCACCTGCAACAACCAGCACCTACCGACTTTCATCGCCCAGATGGACGCGCTCAAGGCCAAGGGCGCCGATGCGGTGGTCTGCGTCTCGGTCAATGATCCGTTCGTGATGGGCGCTTGGGGGGAGGCGTCTGGGGCCAGTGCTGCTGGCATTCGCATGCTGGGCGATCCCGAGAGCGCCTTCGTCAAGGCGATGGGGCTCGACTTCACGGCTGAAGTGGTCGGTCTGATCGCCCGCTCGCAGCGCTTTGCGGCGTTGGTCGAGGACGGTACGCTCAAGGTGCTCTCGGTCGAGGGCAACCCGGGCGAGGCTAAAGCGACCACGGCAGAGGCGCTGCTCGCTGCGATGTGAGGGGGTGTCGGTGGGCGGCGTCTCCGCTACCGCCCGCCGAATTCGCGCACGCCGAACGCCTCAGGCGCGGCATTCTCGCCGATCAGGAGCGGCAACATCGCAGCGCGCCCGATTTCACTGTCGGTCGAGCCTGCCCGCGAGGCGCCGAGCGCTTTGGCCAGCCATCCCCGGACCACGGCCTCGCCCGCGCCCTCGCCGCGCGCAATAGCCGCCAGCAACGCACAACTGCGCGCAGAAAATTCGCGCTCGCCCAGGCTCTCGACCGCAGCGCGCGCGCCGGCCCAGTCCTCCGCCATCAGCGCCAGTTCGGCCCGCAGATAGCGCGTCTCGCGGTGCTTGGGATTGGCCTCGAACAACTCCTGAAACCGCGCCAGCCGTGCTTCGGCGCTCTCCTCGGGCGCGATGGTGGCAAAGGCGGCTGCCAGGGCTGGTGCGGGTGCGGCGCGCCAGGCCTCGATCAGGCGCCGCGATGCCTCCTCGCGCGCGCCGTCCTCGATCAAGAGGCGCGTCGCCGAGGCCACCGCCTCGGCATTGGCCGGATCGAGCGTGGCCGCCTCCACCGCCAGCCGCCGCGCCGCCGCACGCTTGCCTTGGGCGGCGGCGTCCTCGGCTTGGGCTAGCGCCAGAGTGGCTTCGCGCCGGTCGGCTTCCTCGGGGGGGACGCTGGCGATGCGGCGCTGCATCTTGAGCGTGCGCCGTGCCCCCGTCCAATCGAACGCCTCGCCTTGCAGGCGATAGAGCGTGGCCAGCACCCCCGCTTCGCCTGGCGCCAGGGTGGCGGCGCGCTCGGCCAGGCGGCGCGCGGTCTCCTTGTCGCCCTCGGCCAGGGCGCGTCCGAGCAGGCCCTTGAGCCCGGCGAACGCGGTCTCGCGCTCGCTGGCAAGGGCTGTGTAGTACCGCCGGGCGCGGCGGTCATCGCCGGCCATCTCGGCGGCTTGGGCGTTGAGCAGGCGCGTCAGATCGGGGCGTTGGAGCAACCGCTCGGCCTTTTGCGCGGCCACTTGGGCGCCGCGTCCATCGCCTGAGGCCAGCGCCGTCATCGCGCGCGCCAGCATGGCCAAGCCGCGCTGCTCGCGCCCGCGCCGGAAGTAGCTGCCGAGTGCATCGGTATCGCCGGTGAGCAGGCGCAAGAGCGCAAAGCCGAGTTCGAGCAGGCGCAGCGCCAGAATGCTGAGCGCAAAGCCACCAAGCAACACCGCAACGGCGGCGAGCGGCGTGAGAAACACCTCATAGCCCGCCGCCGAGATCGCGATGCCGCCCTCGGTCTCCAACAATGCCGAGACCGCCACCGTGGCCCCGACCACCGCCGCCACGAACACCAACAGCCGGACGATCGCCCCCAGCATCAGCGCACCGGCGCCAGGGCAAGATAGGCATCGAGCGCCCTCTCACCGTCGAGACGGGTGCGCAGATCGGCGATCCAGCCGGCCATGGCGCGCCGTGCGGGGGGCGAGAGGCGCTCGGCTTCGGCCAGCGCGTCCGCCAAGCGGCCCTCGCGCACCCGCGCCTCGATGCGTGATAGGCGCGCGGCGGGGGTGGCGCCGGCCTGTTCCT
>JBCDHK010000239.1:0-6147 GCA_038750185.1 Pseudomonadota bacterium | reverse complement strand
TCTCTACCAGTTCGTAGAAGTGTTGCAGCTTAGCCTTGAGCATCATGCGCCTCGCAGAGCGTGAGCAGATCGGTGAGGGTGGCCTGTGCCGCGCGGGCTTTCTGGCGCAGCCGGGCGGCGCTCCAGTCGTTGCCGTCCCAGCGGGCCAAGCGATCCAGGTCTTGAAGGCTGGCCACATCGTCGAAGAGCGAAGCAGCGGCGGTCACGCGATCCCACATCGGATCGGGTTTATGGTGGGGATTACGGTCGCGTTTTGCCGGGGTGCGGGCGTCCTTGACCGCCTCGATCACGCTGCGTTGCAGCTCGGCGCGCGTCGGTTCGCGGCCCTCGTCGAGGGCTCTGTCGAGGGTTCCGCGCACGAGGCCGGGTTGAGTGCGCTCGGCATCGCGGACCTGCCGGGCGTCGTGGACTTGTTTGCGGGTCAGGCCGAGATCGCTCGGGCCTGGCAATTGTTCCGAGCCAGAACAATTGGGGTTGCCAGCGCCGCGGACTTCTCCCCGCTCCTGCGCGGCATCGTATTCATCTGCCAGCCGCCGCTTGGCTGTGGCCTCGATCTCCAGCGCATCGGCCTGAGCGCGGTGGGCCGCGGCGATCAGTTCGTCATGCGCCCCTTTGGCCTTTTGCAGACGCGCTGCTTTCTTGGCCGCATCATAGGCAACCGAGGCGAGATCGCGCGCATCGAGCACTTCGGCGCTGGTGCGAGCCTCGGCCAGGGCAGTCGACGCCCGATCTACCATTGAGGGCAGAGAAACAGTGCCGGCATGCAGAGCGGGAGCGGAATAATTCATACAGCACGCCCCAATGTGTGACAGTCGTCATCTTGCATTAAAACAGATGAACCCCAACTGCCCCCCGGTAGCGAAACCAGAGGTTGCGAGGGTGTATGTGCGAGAGTGGGGGTCATGCGGCGCGTTCTGCCTCATATTCGGCCATGAACTTGCGCACCTTGCGAAGCGTTCTGGGTAGACACTCCCGCCCATCAAGCAGATTGCGAACAAAGCTCGGGTCGCCCAATGCTTTGGAGCCGAGCCGCGATGGAGCCATGCTGAACGCTTCGCAGAAGCCTTCGATCTCAAGAATGAGATCCTTGTGAGGGGGATCATGCGCGATACTCATGCGCTGATCTTAGGACATATCCTAAGATCAAACAACAGGAAACATCCTATTACCAGAGCAAAGGCGCTTTAGGATATGTCCTATTGCATGAGCAGGCACCCACACGTCGATCTGGCGATACTCAATATCCGCAAGGCTATGCAGGCACAGAATATCAGTGCGCCTAAGCTTGCAGCCAAGGCTGGCATAAATCAGAGCGGCGTGTACGACATTATGGCTGACGGACGTGTGGCTAGTGGACCGCGCCTAGACACAGTCGTTAAAATAGCCTCAGCGTTAGATATTCACCCGTCAATGCTGTTTTTTGAGCCTTCTGATGACGATCTCAATCGTGAGATTGAGGCGGCCATGAATTCCTTACCTGATCAGGAGAGACGTCGAGCTCTTGCTCTACTCCGAGCCCTAGCGACTGATCCCTCATCTGCATGAGTTGAAGCAGAAAACGCACCTTCTGCTCACGGCTCAACACAGCTAGCGCTTCCCCAATATCCATCACTGATATACAATCTACATTGTTCTGATTTGGTTCAAAAGTAACGCAATTTGTTCCCTTTTGTACTTAGTAAATATCCTAATTTTAAGCTTGATCTTAGGATTATTCCTAAAAAATATCTCCCCCAACACCACAGGGGAGATACCCATGCCTGACACCACCTCTACCCACGATCCCAAGCCCCGCCTCGTCCAGATCGCAGAACACCACCTTGCTGCCGACATGCTCGTGCAGGGTGGGGACTGGTTTAGGGGTGGCCGCGGTTGCTCGATTGGGTGCTTCTTGAAAGATCTGGATCAGCCCGGGTCGCTGCCTCGCACCACCGCTTTTCAGGACGCAGCGCGCTTGATTTATCTGGACGTCGATGCGGAGTGGGCGGCGCGTCTTCACCTTGGGCTTTTTGAGCGCTTGCCTGCAGAGCGCGCGCGGCAGTTCCATGTCGAGGTCGCTCGCGCCCTCACGGCAGGTGGCGACGGCTCGCAGCCTGATATGCAGCGCGTCTATCACCGCACCATGATCGCGGTGCTAGATGTGGCGCTGCGTCATGCCGGTGAGACAGCGGCGGCTGTGAGTGGTTTCCGTTCCCTGCATGAGCGCATTCTGTCGGGCCAATCAGTTTCCGAGGAAGAATGGGTTGCCGCTCGGGGTGCGTTTGGGGCCACTTCTCCGAATGCCGCTGTGGCAGCCGCTTGGGCCGCCGTCGGAGACGTTTCCGGATTCTCCGTTTGGGTCGCCACTGAGGTTGCTGACTTCTGCGAAATCGCCTCCGCCTTTATTGCCGCCCTTCGCACCGAAGCGCTCGCCAAAGCGCACGCGACCACCTGACACCCTCACCACCACGCCCGCGCGCCTCGCGCGAAAGGAGGACCCATGCCCGTCAACCTCGAACTTGTCGGCCTGCTCTTCGTGGCTACCGTCGTGTTCCCCGCCGCGCTGTCCATCTTCCTCAGCTCGCGGGGCCTCTGATGGCCGCCACCCCGATCCCACCCGACGCGTTCAGCGGCTTAGACGTGCCGCAACGCCGCGTCCTGCGCCTGTTCAACGAGGCAGCCGGTCAGATGATGGCCGAGCCTCAGGTATTCCCGCGCCACACCGTGCAGGCCGCCGTCACCTTCGTCGAGGCGGTGTTGGCGGAAGCCAAGGACGATGGCTCGGCTAAGGCGCTCACCGATGTCTATGGCGCCTTCATCGCGCACCAGAGCGTCATCAACGCCGCCGTGCCCAAGATCGAGGCCGAGATCTACTGCCGCACGCAAGCGGAGAGCACGGCATGAGCGCCACCCATCCCGACATGATCGCCCTCGGCGAACAGGACCGCCACGTCGTGCAGATCCTCGGTCTGGCGTGGGAGTACATGGCCGAGCGCCCCCAGCAGTACCCGGGCGAGATCGTCACGATTGTTGCCATTGCCGCCGACGCCATCGCTCAGCGCGCGCTCGACAACGGCACCAGCGCCGCGGCCAAGCAGGCCCGCGCCACCGCTCAGTGCCTCGCCGAGCTGGCCAACGCCATGGCGGACTCTGCCGAGTTGGAGGTCATCAGCCGACTGCATGCCGAGGCCGACATACTGGCACACGCGCGGCCCATCGAGGAGAGCGCCGCATGAGCTATGAGCCTCCGTTCCCCACGCCCGAGCCCGCGCTGGAGACCGTGCAGCGCTGCGGTCGCGCCTGCTGCGCGCGCTTTCTCGGCACCCGCGAAGAACTGACCATCACCCGCTATGCGTGGTGGGTGTCATCCCTGCAACGGGTGATGCTGTTCGGCGCCGAGATGCAGGCGGCCAGGATCTTCCACGACACCGAGGCACACCTGCGCGCCAGCCAGGACGGCAGCGGCTATCTGATCGAGATCGACGTGCGCGCGCTCCACACGCCCAGCGCCGAGCGCGATGCCAGACGCCGCGAGCACCAACAGGAGAAACGCCTGCGCGCCCTGAGGGCCTGGCCCGAAGAGGAGACTTTCCTCTGATGGCGCAGGACAAGACAATCTTCATGGTCAAAGGCGCCGGCCCCGCCACCGTGCAGCATGGCAGCTACGATGCAGCGGCGCACGAGGCGCACCGGCTGGCCGAGAAATTCCCCGGACAGGCGTTTTTCGTCCTCAAGTCGGTCAAGCGGATCGTGCATGCACCGGAGGGTGAGACATGACCAACACCGATGCAACCGCCATCACTACGCTCCAAGGCGCCTACGTCGCCGTGTTGGCCCTGCGCCTGTTGACGGCGCCAGACCGAGCGCCGATCCCCGACACCGGCCCACTCGGCGGGCCGCCCCGCCCCAACTGGCGGCTGATCCTGCGCGAGCAGCTCGCCGCCGTGCCGCCGCAACACCGCGAAGCCGGCGAGGCGTTGGTGGCCGCGATCGCTGCACTGGAGCGCCTGGAGACAACATCATGACCGCCACCGAGACCCTCGAACAGCCCGAGCCCGCCGCGCTGCGTTCTCTGGCGCTGCCCGCCCGGATCGCGGGCCAGGCGCCCGAACGCGCGCCCACCTGGGGCCAGATCACCATGGTGCCGGTGGCCTCGCTCGCCGTCGATCCCGCCTATCAGCGCGAAGTCAGCCGCCAGGGCTGGCGCGGGACGAGGCGATGGTCGCTGGTCTGGAGGCGCTCGATCTGGTGCTGGCCCACGAGCCCGTCGACGAACTGAAGCAGCTCGCTCGCACCCATCTGGCCGAAGGCGGCAGCCTGCCGCTGCACCGGGCACTCTCGCACGTCATCCTGGAGCGCATAGCCGCCAACGACGGCCCCAAGCTGTCGATGGTTTGATGGTTGAGCGCCCCACCAGCACCCTCTCTGGCTCGATAGGCGAGCGCCGCAGCACCGGAATGTCTGGGCATGAACGTCATGGCCGCGGCCAGAATATCTGGCTGACACCGCCAAGCTTGATCAAGGCCTTCGGGCCGTTCGACCTTGACCCGTGCTTCGGCCCGCCTCGTCCGTGGAACACGGCAGCGAGGCATTTTGGACCGGTCGAGGATGGTTTGCGGCAGGCTTGGCACGGCTTCGTATGGCTCAACCCATCCTATGACCACCATGCAGAGAAGTGGCTAAATCGGCTTGCCGATCACGGTCATGGCATTGCTTTGATATTCGCGAGGACTGAGACCAAGGCTTTCTTCAGTCAGGTCTGGACGCGCGCGACAGCGGTGCTGTTCCTGCGGGGCCGGCTGCACTTTCACCGTCAAGACGGCTCTCGGGCAAGCACCAACAGCGGCGCTCCCAGTGTGTTGATCGGCTACGGTGCAGAGGCGGTACGCCGCCTTGAGGCAAGTCATCTTGAAGGCCAGTTAATCCGGCTCAAACAGCCCGCTACAAGCGCTGCCGATGGCTAGGCCCACCAGCACCCCCGCCCGCCTGATGGGCGAGGCCGACGCGGCGGCGTATCTCGGTATTTCCCCGACCACGCTCCGCATGCAGGGCTTTAACCGTCGCAAGTTGGGGGCGCTCCGGCTCTATGAGCGCGGCGATCTGGATCAGTTTGCGGATAGCCTCGACTTCGAGTCGCACAAGGAGGGCGGCCCGAAGGAAGAGGAGAATAGGGAATGCGATCCAAGAGAGGTCTTCGGATGAGGCTCACGGGCATAAAGCACCGTCGAAATAGGGACGGCAGCTTTCGGGTTTACGTGCAGCGCAAAGACGGGCGTTTGGTGCGTCTGCCATCCCTCCCGGAAACCGACCCCGAATTTATTGCGGCCTATCTTGAGGCTGTACGAGAGGCCCCCGCGCTAAAGGTGCAGACATCTCTTCAGGGCACTCTGGCTGCGCTCGTGATAGATTATCAGCAAAGTAGCGCATTTCGTGGGTTGCGCCCCATGACACAGACGCAGCGCCGCCGCGAGTTTGATCGTTTGATCGCGCTCAAGGATGGCGCTGGCGGTCGGTTCAAGGTTGGGGAGATCACTGCGGACGCCATCCGCGCCAACCTGGAGGGTTTGTCTGCGGGGGCCGCCTCGAACCGCCTCAAAGCTTGGCGTGCCCTCATGAGCCACGCTGTTGATCGAAGCTGGGTTGATCGTTCACCAGCCCATGATGTGAGAGCCCCGCAACCAAAGTCTGGCGATGGTCATCGCGCCTGGACGAAAGACGATATTGAGGCATTCCGTGCCGTGTGGCCCATCGGCGAACCACACCGTCTTGCGCTGGAGCTTGCCTACTGGACCAGCGCCCGCAGTGGCGATCTGGTGCAACTCGGACCACAGCACATCGGCGTCGACGGTTGGCTACAATACAGGCAGAGCAAGACGGGCAGGGATGTCGCAGTCCCCTTTCGGGCTGATCAGGTGCCGCATCCGGCTTTGGCCAAGGAGTGGGCGCACCTGGAGCGTGCGCTCGTTGCGGCTCGGCCTGGGCTGCTCTACCTCGCGACTCAGACTGGTGCGCCGCGATCCAGCAATGCGGTCGGAGAGTGGTTCCGGCGTGCCTGTAAGGTCGCTGGGCTGCCGGATGGTTGTGTCATGCACGGCCTCAGAAAAGCGCGCGCATCAGCCCTTGCCGAGCTTGGCTGGTCGGAAGGCCAGATCATGGCTTGGACCGGCC
>JBCDHK010000238.1:0-6152 GCA_038750185.1 Pseudomonadota bacterium | reverse complement strand
TGTAGGCCCGGAGGGAATCGAACCCCCAACCAAACCGTTATGAGCGGTCCGCTCTGACCAATTGAGCTACAGGCCCGTAGTACATAAATACGCGCCGCACTGAGCAGTCGTCAACTCCAGCTTTGCAAGCCGGTTGGTCCTTTGGGTGGTACAATCGTCGGGCTGGAGGGTATCAAGCACCATCGAGCCGCGCATCCGGACATAGCTGGTGTTCTAGAGCATGTTTCGATCAATTGGGATCAAGCGCCATGCTCTAGCATATTGTTTTGCTGGGATTTCTTAAACACGAACCTGTGCAGGCTGGCCTGAAATCGCTCTAGCCAGCCGCATCCAGTCGGGGCCATCAGTCCGTCAACTGCGCAGGCTCACACCACACCGAAGTCATCAGCGCTCAGCACCGGCGCATCATCCAGGATGGCAATGCGCACGGCAGCGCCCGGGCCGTTGGCATCGGCGTCGTAAAATAGTTGGCCGGCGCCGTAGAGCAGGAAGTCATCGGCGTCCTGCGCAATGGCGCCAACGCGTAGGTTGGCCGGCGCGATCGTGTCAGGTAGTGCATCAAAACTCATATCATTGAGGGCGATCGTGTCCACACCAGGGACGAAATCGACGAGACGATCGACACCGCCCGCGACCGGGTTCTCGAACACAAACGTATCGGCGCCGTCACCGCCCACTAAGGTGTCATTGAGCGCCCCGCCCGAGAGGCGGTCGTTGCCGCCCCCGCCCACCAGCGTGTCGTTGCCAATACCCCCAAACACCGTATCGGCGCCGTTGGGGCCGGATTGCAGATCGTCCTCGAAGCGGTCGTGGCCCGCGCCGAGAATGATGACATCGGCACCCGGACCACCCAGCACCGTGTCGTCGCCCGCGCCGGCATCGAGGGTATCGGGCTGGGGGCCGCCGTCGAGGCGATCGTTGCCTGCGCCACCGAGAAGCGTGTCGCTGCCGGTGCCGCCGCCGAGGGCGTCGGCCTGCGCACCGCCATCGAGCAGATCATCGGCCAAGCCGCCCTTGATCACATCCAAACCGTCGCCGCCGCGCACTGTGTCGTTGCCGCCGTTGGCGAGCAGGGTGTCGTTGCCCGCGCCACCGACCACGCTGTCGCGCCCGTTGAGGTCGTTCTGGGCGTCGTCGATGAAGCGGTCGTGGCCTGCGCCGAGTATGATCGTGTCCGCCCCGGCATCGCCAAACACCGTGTCATCGCCCGCGCCGCCGAGGAGGGTGTCGGACTGAGGCCCCCCGCGCAGCACGTCGTTGCCTGCGCCGCCTGAGATGCTGTCGCTGTCTGGGCCGCCGAGCAGGCTGTCGTTGCCGCCCCCGCCCAAGAGCGTATCCTCGCCCTGCCCGCCCGAGACGCTGTCGCGTCCGTTGGCGCCGCTCTGGGCGTCGTCGATGAAGCGGTCGTGGCCTGCGCCGAGTATGATCGTGTCCGCCCCGGCATCGCCAAACACCGTGTCGTCGCCCGCGCCGCCGTTAAGCGTATCGGCCTGCGGGCCGCCGCGCAGGAGATCGGCCCCGGGCCCCCCTTTGAGCGTATCGCCCTGGACGCCGCCCAAGAGGGTGTCATCGCCCTGACCGCCCTCCAGCAGATCATCGCCTGCTTGGCCGAGGAGCCTGTCGTTGCCGCGCATGCCGCTTAAGCTGTCGTCGGCGCCCGAGCCGATGAGCGTGTCGTTGCCGTCGCCGCCGATGAGCTGGGCCATGCGGCTGACGGTGGACAGGGTGTAGAGCGTCTCGCCGCCCGCCTTGGCGCGCCCGCCGGGCACAGCAGTCAGCCACAGATCGGCGGTGACGGCGGCGGCGTTGATGCGGTTGAGCCCCTCGCCGTCGTCGATCAGCGTGCCATAGGCGAAGGCGTCGAGGGCGTTGAACTCGTCGGTGTAGATGTAGGTGTCATCGGCCACGTTGGCATCGCCGAAAAACGCCAGCGAGAGGTCGAAGATCTCGCCCTGGACCCCGCTGTCGTTGATCAGTTGGACCGTCCAGACCCCGTCGCCCTGCTGGGCTGTCTCGCCCCAGAACTTGCGGCTGGTGTAGGTCTGATCGACGCGGGTGAGATCAATGCTGTCAAAGACGGTGGCGGGCGCGGCGACGTCGCTGACGGTGCCCTCTGGCGAGATGATGCGGATCACGAACATGTCCGCCTCGAATTCGAGCAATCCCCGCTCGGCGGCGTAGTCCACCGTCAGCGCCACATGCTCGATCTTGAGATCGCTTGGCGCGGTAAAGCTAAAGCTGTAGGTGCCATCGAGCGCAAACGGCCCATTGGGCAGTGCTTGGGTGCGCTCGGCCTCGACTGTGGCTTCGTTGGCGGTGGTGCTTTGCTTGTGCCAGGTCTCGGCCAGACGCACCGCCCCAAAAATGTCCAGCGCCCCAAAGCCGTGCTTGGCGTTGTAGTGCAGCCCGCCGTTGTTCCAGGTCTTGGCGGCGTTGATGTCCCAGGGAAAGCCGGTGGCGCTGGCTGGCCCCTCGCGCAGATCGGTGAGGCGGGCCGAGTAGGCCAGGATCTCCTGCACATCGCGCCAGCCAAGGGTTGGGTTGGCCTCCAGGATCAAGGCTGCGGCGCCGCTGGCCACGGCGCTGGCACCGATTCCTGAGATGTCGAGGCGGTAATCGGCGCCGTTGATCGCGACGCCGGTTTGGGCTTCGGCGAGCAGTTGCCAAAAGCCGAGGACGGTGCCGAGGCCGTTGTCTCCCAGAGCGCCGCGCGGATCGGGGCCGATGGTGGGCGAGAGGTCGCTGAAGAAATTGGTCGAGGAGGTATCGGTGAAGATCGGCGCGCCCACCAGCATCATATCGCCTGCCACGCGCCCGGTGACGGCCAGGCCGTAGGCGCTTAGGCCGCTGACGGTCACGATGTGGCGGACGTTGTTGAGGGCGAAGTCGGTGTTGAGATCACCGCTGGCGTTGGCGGCGCCCAGGATGCCGTAGAAGGTATCGCCGAAGGGGGTGTTGGTGATGAGGATGCTGCCCAGGCCGCCGCGTGCCTGAAGCGCTTGGTCGTAGAGGGTGTCGTAAGGGAGCGACCGATCGCTGGTGCTGACGGCCAGGACGACATCGGCTTGGACTGGGAAGGTGCCGTCGGCGTTGGTGAGGGTGGCATCGGGGGCGACGCCCACCAGCCCCACGCCGTTGTCGTCGGCAGCGGCCAGTCCCGCCCAGAACGTCGAGAGCGAGGCTGCGCCTGGGTTGTTGGGGATCAGCGGTAGCGGATCGAAGGTGGCCAGAGAGGCCGTGTCGTAGTTGGGGGCGATGTCGGGGTGAAGGCGGTCGATGGCGCCGGGGATGGAGATCGTGACGCCTTTGCCGCGGTAGTCGTCCCAGACCGGCGCGATGCGCAACACTGGGCTGCTGGCGTCGAGCGGTTGGGAGCCGACGGCGGCTAGGCCGGAAAGATAGCTCTGAAACTGGAACAGGGGATCGGAAAAATACATCGGATGCGCCTCCGATTGTCATTGTGGACTGACGCGTAACACGCGAAATCCATCGACTTCCATCGGAGCAAAGGACGCAGCCGTTTTGGGAACCGTTTATCTGTATGGTTTTCTGATCGAGGATGGGGCAACCGCGCTTCGAGTAATTTTATCTTCTTATTACAATTATTTGAATAATTTCCAGCCGCCAGAATGACGGCGAACACCCCAGATTGATCGGGATATGCTCCAAACCACGCTCACACAGTGGCGAAGGTAAGCAGAAGATTGTTCGCGGGCATGGCATCGGTTGCGATCGGGGTGAGCCCGGCTGCAAGGGCTGCCTCGGACACAGCCTCCACCGATTTGTAGCCGATAATTGGATCGCGGGCACGCAAAGCGGCATCGAAGGCGCGATCACCTGCCGAGGCGTAGGAGGACCCGCGCAAAAACGGGCCATAGACGATCATCCGGCCGTTCTCAGAGAGCGCCGCCTGCGCTTCTTCAAAGAGGCGCAAGACAAACGGCGCTGGGACGAGATGGAGGAGGTTGATGGTCAGAACCGCCTGCACCCCCCCACGCGCAATCGGCCAGGAAGACGCGATATCGAGGGCTACCGGCTCGGCGATATTGGCCAGGCCGCTTTGCTCGCGCCACGCGGCAATGCTCTGGCGCTGGCCGGGATCGACGTCCGAGGGCATCCAATCCAGCGCCGGAAACGCCGCCGCAAAGGCCGCCACATGCTGGCCCGTGCCGCTTGCCACTTCCAAGACGCGCCCCCGTGCCGGCAAGCGCGCCCGGAGCGCCTCGATCAGAGGCTCGGTATTGCGCAGCGCTGCCGAGGCGGTTCGGCGGCCATCGGGGGCTTGCTCGGCCTCTTGAACGATATGTCGTGCCATGGCCAGACGTTGCCAGTTGGAAGCCAGCGCGTCCAGCCCGTTACCAGAGGGGTGCCCTCACCCGTCACCCCATGGAGCCCCGCAGCCCCATCCGCCGCGACAACACGCCATCCACCGAGAGCGCGCCCGCCCCGCGCACCACGAGATAGACCAGCGGCACGAGCCAGAGCAGCCGCTGGTCGAGAATGGCGCTGTCCTGGATCCGGTCGAAGGGCGTGCCGATGGTCTCGGCGCCGGCTTGGTGGCCGGTGATATCCACCCAGCTCTGGACAAAGACGAAGACGATCATGCCAAGGCTCGCGAGGCGCGTGGCAAAGCCGATCACGACCAGGAGCGGCAGGATGAACTCGCCGTAAGTCCCGGCATAGGCCATCACCCAAAACGGCGTGTCGAGTTGGGTGGCGTCGTATCCGGCGGTCTCAAAAGCTTTGGGCGCGATCTGGGCGAAGGTATTGCCGCTGACGGTGAAGTACTCGGCCAGCGCGCCCTCGGCCCCGCGCTCGGACGCGACGAGTTTGCGGGTGGCGGAGTGCCAGAAGTAGATCAAGAGCACGCTGGCAAAGGCCAGCCGAGCAAAAAGCCCGGGCAGCCAGCCCGCAGTGGCGCGCTCGATCAGGTCGAAGAAGGCGTCGTGGAGGCGGATGAAGAACATGGGTGGTCGGTCCCCTCTGGCGGTGCCGCCGGGGGGCCGGAGGCGACCGCGGCGATGGCACCGATTGCGAATACGGTCTCAAGCGTGGCCGCGAGATCGAAGCCGGGTGTCTTGGCGGCGATCCCGGTTGCAGTGCCAAAGCCAAGCCCGCGCTCAATAGCGACGAGAAAAGCCGCAGCCCCCGGCGGCAGCAGATGGTCGTCGACGCGCAGCGCGGGACGGGTGACGGCGATGCTCTCGGGTTTGGCCATATCGACCCCCCCCGGATCGCCCGCCCCCATCACCGCCGCACGGATCGCGCGCACGGGATGGCGCGAGGTGAGCAGCCCGAGGGCAGGATGGGGGGTGAGTTCTGCCGTCGGCAGCGCCTCAGCGCCGAGCGCGGCCAGATCGGCAAGGCTGGCGGGTGCGGCATCGGCGGCGTGGTAGGCGCAAAGCCGCAGCCATTCAAGCTGGGCGACATCGGCGAGATAGGGCACCGTGGCCGCCGGTGGGAAGCCTGCGATGAAAGCTGGGAAGCCGCCGCCATACTCGAACATCAGCGGTGAAGTGGGCTGTTCGGTCTCGGCGAAGGCGCGTGCGAGGGCAGTGAAGAACGCCTCCCCCACCAGCTTCTCGCTCGCTGGAAAGCTCGCGCGCAGCGCTTCGATCCGGGCATGGGCGGCGTTGTTGCGATGGACGTCGAAGCGGCGGCGTTTGCGCGCGCCGATGGTGGGCGGTGGTGGCGCGCTGGGGTCGTCGAGGGCGGTGGCCAGTGCCGATTGCGCTACAGTAGGCGCGCCCGCGCCCGCCTTCGCGGACGACGCCACGCTGGGCCGAGCGCGCGGTGGCTCGGCCCCATCGGCGGGGGGGACGGGCGTGCGCATCGTCGTCTCAGGCAGCGTGGCTCGACACGGCCTTGGCAGCGCGCGCCATGACCGCTTCGGCGGCCTTGGCCTCGGTGACAAGGCGCGCACGGCTCGGCACGGCAGCGTCCCATTCGATCAGCGTTGGGCGTGGCCCGGCGCGGGCAATGACGCGGGCATAGAGCGCCCAGACCGGATCGGCCACCGGGCGGTCGTGGGTGTCGATCAGAAGCGGCGCCCCGTCCTCATCGGTATCCTCGGCGTGGCCTGCGACGTGGATCTCTCCAACCGCATCGAGGGGGAAGGCATCGAGATAGGCCTCAGCCGAGGTGCCGAGATT